>NZ_OZ245754.1:2295000-2540000 GCF_965227365.1 Hwanghaeella sp. | reverse complement strand
CAAGGCGCTTGAGAGAACTGCGTTGAAGGAACTCGGCAAAATACTCCCGTAAGTTCGCGAGAAGGGAGACCTCCGCTTGGGCAACCAGGTGGGGGTGGCACAGAAATGGGGGTGGCGACTGTTTACTAAAAACACAGGGCTCTGCGAAGCCGCAAGGCGACGTATAGGGTCTGACGCCTGCCCGGTGCCGGAAGGTTAAAAGGAGATGTGAGAGCGTCGAATTGAAGCCCCGGTAAACGGCGGCCGTAACTATAACGGTCCTAAGGTAGCGAAATTCCTTGTCGGGTAAGTTCCGACCTGCACGAATGGCGTAACGACTGCCCCACTGTCTCCAACGCAGACTCAGCGAAATTGAATTCTCCGTGAAGATGCGGAGTACCCGCGGTTAGACGGAAAGACCCCGTGAACCTTTACTATAGCTTCGCAGTGGCAACAGAACCGTTATGTGTAGGATAGGCGGGAGGCTATGAAGCAGAGACGCTAGTCTTTGTGGAGCCATCCTTGAAATACCGCCCTTGATGCTTTTGTTGTCTAACCGCGGCCCGTGAAACCGGGTCCGGGACCCTGCGTGGTGGGTAGTTTGACTGGGGCGGTCGCCTCCCAAAGAGTAACGGAGGCGCGCGATGGTGGGCTCAGAACGGTCGGAAATCGTTCGATGAGTGCAATGGCATAAGCCCGCCTGACTGTGAGGCCGACAGGCCGAACAGAGACGAAAGTCGGTCATAGTGATCCGGTGGTCCCGAGTGGAAGGGCCATCGCTCAACGGATAAAAGGTACTCCGGGGATAACAGGCTGATACCCCCCAAGAGTCCACATCGACGGGGGTGTTTGGCACCTCGATGTCGGCTCATCTCATCCTGGGGCTGGAGCAGGTCCCAAGGGTATGGCTGTTCGCCATTTAAAGAGGTACGTGAGCTGGGTTTAGAACGTCGTGAGACAGTTCGGTCCCTATCTGCCGTGGGTGTACGAGACTTGAGAGGAGCTGTCCCTAGTACGAGAGGACCGGGATGGACGCACCTCTGGTGGACCTGTTGTCACGCCAGTGGCACAGCAGGGTAGCTATGTGCGGACGGGATAACCGCTGAAGGCATCTAAGCGGGAAGCCCCCCTCAAAACCAGGTCTCGCTGAGAACCGTGGAAGACCACCACGTCGATAGGCTGCATGTGGAAGCGCGGTAACGTGCGAAGCTGAGCAGTACTAATCGTTCGATAGGCTTCAAATCCTCTTCACCGCATATAGCGGTAAGAACCAACTACACATTCGCTGAGCCGGCTGAAAACAATCAGTCGACGCAGAATGAGTAAATCTCGAAGCAAATACACAAAATCTCGGTAATACGAACTCAAAACTTCAAATCTACAGCGCGCTTCATCAACATCGTCCTTCTGTTCAAGGACGGCCTGGTGGTTATGGCGGGGGAAGATCCACCCGATCCCATCCCGAACTCGGAAGTGAAAGCCCCCAGCGCCAATGGTACTTCGGCTTAAGCCGCGGGAGAGTAGGTCGCCGCCAGGCCTTCCTTGAACAGAACGACAAAAAAGCCAAACACAACACAACACCAAATCCACACCCCCCAACAACACATACAAACATCCGCGGGGTGGAGCAGCCCGCAAGAGACGGCTTAGGGCGCTGGCCCGGGCCAGGATCTTAAAGAGATACCGGGCATCCCTCGGTAAACTCAGCGCTTCAAATAGAGGTAAAACCCTCACCGACGCGGGGTGGAGCAGCCCGGTAGCTCGTCAGGCTCATAACCTGAAGGTCACAGGTTCAAATCCTGTCCCCGCAACCAATAATATCAATGGCTTAGCCCTAAACAGGCTAAGCCGTTTTTATTTGTAGGAAGCGGATATGTCCTGAGACCCGAGTTCCCTCCAGCTTAGCGCCGAGTCCTTGGGTTGATTTTTGACCTCATGCGGCTTGGTTTTCCAGCACCCATTTGGATGCGTATTCCCTTGGCGTGACGTTGCCGAGTGAGGAATGTGGTCTGTGTCGGTTGTAGTCCTCCTTCCAAGCATTGATGGCGATCCGCGCTTCCCCGAGCTCCGTGAAGAGCGTCTCGTTGAGGCACTCGTCCCGGAACCTGCCGTTGAAGCTTTCCACGAAGGCGTTCTGCTGCGGCTTGCCCGGTGCGATGTAGTGCCATTCCACGCCGGTCTCCTGGCACCATCTCAGCACGGCCATACTGGTCATCTCCGTGCCGTTGTCGGAAACCACGGTCCTGGGCTTGCCGCGTCGGGCGACGACCGCATCCAGCTCCCGCACCAGCCTGGTACCCGACAGCGACGTGTCGGCGATCAGCGCCAGGCACTCGCGGGTATAATCATCGACGACGGCGAGGATGCGGAACCGCCTTCCGTCGGTGAAAGCGTCGCTCAGGAAGTCCAGGCTCCAACGGTCATTCGGCCGGTCGGGCAGCTCCATCGGCCGGCGCGTGCCGAGCGCCCGCTTTCGGCCGCCTCGGCGCCGGACCTGTAGCTTCTCTTCCCGATACAGCCGTCGGAGCTTCTTCTGGTTCATCTCGATCCCCTGACGCTGCAGCATGATGTGGATGCGGCGGTAACCGAACCGGCGGCGTTCCGAGGCAACGGCGCGGATCTTCTCCCGAAGAGGGCCGTCATCGGGGCGGATGCTCCGATAGCGCACACTCGACCGATCGACGGCCAGAACCTTGCACGCCCGACGCTGGCTGACCTCGAAGGCTGCCTGCACATGCAAAACCGCATCGCGCTTCGCACCGGGCGTTACCATTTTTTTGAAGCGACATCCTTCAGGATGGCGTTGTCCAGCATCTGCTCGGCGAGCAACTTCTTCAGACGGCGGTTCTCATCCTCCAAGGCCTTCAGCCGCCGGGCATCGGAAACCTCCATCCCACCGAACTTGGCCTTGTACTTGTAGAACGTCGCCTCCGAGATCCCGTGCCGGCGGCAAACGTCCGCCGTCCGCTCACCCGCCTCCTGCTCCTTCAATATCCCGATGATCTGCTCTTCAGTGAACCTGCTGCGCTTCATGTTCCGTCTCCTTCACGGTGACGGACTCTACTCTAAAATGGAGGAAGTTCAGGGTCTCAGGACAGATAGGAAGCGGGTGGGGCGGAAGATGGCGGTCTGAAGTGGTCCCGGATATCTGGACAGATCGTTACAAAGAACACGCTTCGCCTATACGCCACCATCTGGAATCTCAGCCGCAGCTGTCACCACACGATAGCTTGTTGAAAGTGCCTCGCCAAAATGCTTACGGCCACAGATTATCTTTCGGCGTTCATCGGGCCGCAGATCGTTCAAATCGAGTGACCCTTTGGTTTCTCGGACCAAATAAAGCCGCTCTTCATCGTTTTCTGGATCATCAATGACGATTGCCCAATCTGGATTGTAGCGCCCGATAGGCGTGTCGATGGTGAACCAGTCTGGAAGCTTGATGTAGAGTTCGACGTTCGCCATTTTCTCAAGGCTTTCGGCAAACGGCTTCTCGATTGTCGGAGAGTCCCATTTTACACCATCGTAAAGGTGTGTTCCGCCCACACCTGCGACCTCTTCGCTCGGAACGAGGTAGTCTTCCCAAGTTTGAATTTCCTCAGCAAACTGCGTCTGCTCGTACCATGATCCGTCTTTCTCATATTTGATCCCATTGACCATCTGGTCTGCGAGTTTGGCCTTGAGGATGTTGACCGCGGTGATCGCGAACTCGTGTGGGTTCTCTGTGGCCTCGCTACGCTTGGCAGTCTTCTGAAACACTTCAAGCAGCGTGCGCCGTGACAGTCGCATCGGCGGTGAAGTGTTCTCCATCAGGCTTTCCATCACCTCGATCAGGTTCGGGAGAGGATAGCGGCCAACGAGGTCGACAGCGGTCTTTGCTCCGCTGAGAACGATCGGTTCGAAGAAATCTTCGGCGTCATCGACACGAATGTTTGCCTTGGAAACCGTAATCCTCGGCTTGCTGATGGTTGCCTCATCAAGCTCCGCCACTGTATCCGCCACCAGCTTCGCGGTGTCGATCTGCACTGAATACCGTGTCTTGTGCTTGATCCTCTCCCACAGCTCCTTGAACTCCGGTCTGAGGAAGAACTGCTTCCGAAGCTTGATCGTCTTGCGTTTGCGCTGATTGGGCGGCGGTGGTGGCACACCGTCCTTACCATACTCACGCTCGATCTCGCTTTGCAGGCCAGAGACGAAGCGTTCGTAGGTCTCACTTGCGATCACGGTCAGAACGTTGATTTGCTCGTCCTGAATACGGTCGCCGTCCTGATTGACCGGCAGGCGAACACCGCGCCCGACTTGCTGGCGGCGTTCGGTATCACTGCCAACTTCGCGCATAGTGCAAATCTGGAAAACGTTCGGGTTGTCCCAACCCTCGCGCAGCGCGGAGTGCGAGAAGATGAACGCAACCGGCTCGTCAAAGGAAAGCAGCCGCTCCTTTTCGCGCATAATGAGGTTGAAGGCTTCGTCGTCCTGCTTTGTCTTCCCCGTGCTGTCTAGAACCTCCGTCTCGCCGGACTTCTTCGTCTTCGTTGCGAAGTAGGCTTTCTGAACATCGGCGGCTTTGACATCCTTCCACTCGTCGTACCGCTGTTTGATCTCGTCAAACGCCTTCACGAACTTCAGCTTCAACTTGCCATCGTCGGGGGCGTAGTTGTCCACCTTGTCGATAAAGAAGAGGGACAAGACCTTGATGCCTTGATCCTTTAACCGTCGTTGACGGCGGAAGTGCTCTTCGATGGTGAAGGCGATTTGCGCCTCGAAGATCGCGTCTCGGTCGGAGCCTTGTTCGCCACCAAGTGCCAGCTCTTGGTTGTTGGCGAACCGGATGAAGCCTGAACCGGGGTTGATCTCGTCGACCACGAACCCTTCGTATTCGGCGCGACCGGTCTTATCGACTAGACTATCGCCGCTGCGCACCGTGATGGGTTTCTCTTGGATCTTGCCGGTCGCCATAAGCTTGTGAACGCTCAGCTTGGCGGTGACAGTTCGCTTGCTCGCGCTCAGCTCTTCGACTCGAACGAAAGGCAGGTTGTCGTTGTCCTGCTGAACCACCGATGCGATCTCGATCCGCTTCACAAGCCCTTGGCGGTAGGCATCGAACGGGGTTAGTCGATAGACTACATTGTAGGCGTTGCGGTGGGTCGCACTGTAGCGCAGGGCGCAAATCGGGTTGAGCGAGGCCAACGCTGAAACCGACAGATCGCTTTCCATGTTCTGCGGCTCGTCCAAAATCAGAACGGGCCGCGTCTCTTGGAGCTGGTAGATGGGCGGGTCCAGCCCCTCACGCACTTGACGAATTACGGTCTCGGCGCGTTTGAAGGCGTCGATGGTCATCACCATAATCTCGATGCCGTCAGAGAGGGCGAAACCGGATACCTGGCTCTTTCGGGCGGAGTCATAGACAGTGAAGTGATACGGCGGCTTGCCGAACAGCTTGTCGAAGTGGGCTTTTGTCACTTCCAGCGTTTTCTTGACGCCTTCGCGCACGGCAACCGAGGGCACGACGATGATGAACTTGCGCATGCCGTAGTTTTCATAAAGCCGCAGCGCGGTTCGGATGTAGACATAGGTCTTCCCGGTGCCCGTCTCCATCTCGACCGAGTAGTTGGAGAAGGTCACGTCTTCTTCACCGCGAAGAGTCTCGACCTTGGCGGACAGTGTTTCCAGCTGGTCGTCTTGGCCCAGCCCCCGGTCGCCCTGAACCTTCTGCAGGTTCGCAAGGAGCTGGTCGGGCGTAAGGTCCAGCCGGTTGGGAACAACCTGAAACGTCGCACCTGATGGCACGGTGAGCTGATTGCTGACGAAGGCCTGACCGTCGAACAGACCCACGACGCTCTCGACTGCATCGACCTGATATTCCTGATCGCTGTCGAACTTGAACTTCATGGTCTCAGATGACCCTCAGCCGGCATTGCAATGCCAAGTTGGCGGCGAGCGTGTCGTCCAGCGCGGTATCGCGGCAAACGAACGTGTAGTCCTTGGTAAGGCCCAAGGGGGCTACAGCATCCAGTGTGAGGGCCTCGTCCAGACAGATGATAAAGCTGCGATCCCCATCAGATACACGCCAGAAAGTTGGTCCGCTTCCAATGCCTAGCTCCTCTATCTTGGCGGTCAGGCTGTAGCCTTCGCGTAAGGCGATCTCCCAGATCACGTCTTGCAGCTGCCAACCGGGGGCTAGGCTGTCGGTAAACGCCTCGAGTTGCGCTGCATAGGCATCGGGGTCCTTGTGGGCGACACCTGTCCATTTTCGAAGGCTAGTCTCCTTCAATTGAAACGCCCGCAGTCTCGCTTTCTCCGCAAAGTCATCGCCAAAGTCACGTTTTAAAGCGGCCTTTAGGCGAGCTATGCAGATCGACGAAATAGTCGGGAAGTCTTTACGTTCCGTTTTAAACGGCATTTGCACTGAGATCGTCTTTCTAGCTCCACCGTCAGCCTGATTCTTTTGAAAGACGGCGTCGGCCAACGACCCGGACCCTGCAAAGAAATCCATCACAAGAGCATCATTTGGCCCTGCACCGATATCAACAAGGTGCCGAAGCATCTTTGTTGGCTTTGGATTGTTGAAGACTTTCGGTCCAATAAGGTCCGCAAGCTCCTGAGTTCCATCCCGATTGCGCCCATGAATTTTATCTACAAGCAGGGTTCTTGGCGTAATACCCTCTGCAGGCTCCCAAGTCTTTGTATATATTCTCCACTCATCCGTCTTCTTATCCTTAAGGAAGACTAGCTCATCACGCCTGTCTTTAACGGCTTTCTTTCCCCATCTCCAAGCAGTCGTGGGATTTTCCGGGTTTGGTTGTGGTGGCGAGACGTAAGTACCGTCCGGACATTCAATGGGAAAGTCCATCTCAGCACTGTAAGTAAGACTTGTTTTGTCCAGTCTCTCAAGGTAGTAGCGCCGCCCATTCTCTGAACGATTGTATTTCGCAGTCATTGCGGGGCTTTCAAGAAAAACTGGAGAAACACCAGCTCGGTCGATGTCACGCGCAAAGCAAATCACATATTCATGCTCAGCTGCGACGTATTCACTATCGTCGCCGCCACCTGCTTTTCTCTTCCAAACAAAGGTACAGATATAGTTCTCGTCACCGAAAACCGCTTGAAGCAGACGTTTGAGGTTCTCTGCCTCACGGTCATCAATGGAAACCATGATAAGACCGTCATCTCGAAGGAACTGCCGCGCCAAGGAAAGCCTTGGATACATCATAGACAGCCAGCCTGAGTGCAGCCGACCGGACTTGTCTTGTTCGCTGGTCGTGTCGTCTCCACTGTCAGTGCGCTGCCCAGTGAGTTTTAGGTATAGGTCCAACGGGTCCGCAAAGTTGTCAGGATAGATGAAATCCTTGCCCGTGTTGTAGGGTGGGTCGATGTAGATCAGCTTTACCCGACCGAAGTAGGACCGGTAGAGCACCTTGAGCACTTCAAGGTTCTCTCCTTCGATGAAGACGTGCTGTGCCTCATCGAAGTTGATGCTGTTGTCGGGGGCAGGAGCTAGAGTGGCAGATGACGGCGCTTGCAGCATCGCCATTGCATCCCGCTTGCCCGCCCAAGTGAAGGTGAACCGCTCCGGTCCGTCCTCCATCTTGTCGCCAAGAAGGGCTTGAAGGGCATCGACATCCAGCTTCCCGTCCGAAAAAGCTTCCGGCACCGATGCCTTGAGCCGGTTCAGCAGCTCTTCGCGTTGGTCCGGGGTGTCATGGTCAATCTGTTCAACGTCGGGTCTGTCTGTCATTTTTGCCCTTCGCGGCTCCGCCTAGATTTTCGGATTTGGGAACGATTGCAGTGGCATGGCTGCATGGTCATCGGAACATTGCAGATCGTCGTGAATGTTGCCAGATCAATCTGGCACTAGGCGGGCTAGGATAAGCGGGCATGGGGCAAATAAGGCGCGTGAGCCCTGTACGCTGCGTTTGTCCGCTTTCATTCCGATTTTGGACAGTTGGGCTAGTAGTGTGAACCTTATAGGGGGCGCGTTGCGCTTCAGGAGTCACATTGAATACTCGAACCCTTGGGGCGGTTGATTCTTGAGAAGCGGGACAGCTTCATAGCCAGCCTCCTCGATCTCTGTTTGGATTACGTCACTCGGAGCATATGTCCATCCAATAACCTTATTGTGCCTCTCCGGGTCGCCAAATCTGTGCGCTATCTGAGAGTGCAGTTCTCTTGTCTGAGTATTCAGTTTTTGGGTGGCCTCGAAATCCACTGGCTTATGTGTTGGCGTCCAGCAGCCGTATGGCGATAACGGCCATGGGCTGTAAGTCTTGTGCTTCCAGTTTTCTGGCCACCATCCATTGCAAGAAATCTTAACGGCAGATGGCAATTCATCGCCGCGCTGCTCTTCATGTATCCAGATTCTGAGAAGGCCTTTGCTTTTCTTCTGTCTGAAGAAGTCATAGTCACGTAAAGACATCGAATCGAACGGAAGATCACTGGCGACGTGTGAAGGCGGTGAGCCAATTACTGATTCACAAACACGAATGGCGTCGTCGGGACTAATACAAAACCATTCGCGGCCTCTGGCACCAGGCGCAAATGCGAATTCTCTTAGCTGTTGGTGAGATTTGCTCTCCGCATGTATGTGCTCGTCATTTGGAAGTCTCCAAAGAGCAACAACGGAGAGGCCCCGGATTGTGCAATTCATGGCTCGTCTAAATCTTTCTCGAATTTCTTTTTCATCCCCCTTTCTTCGACCAACTTTGACCATACGGTCGTTACCGTTTTCACGGAATATATAGAGCCAACCAGACATTCACTGCACCTTTACAAGTATAGACTTCGAGCGGTCGAACATAGTGTTCAGAACCGCTGGATTTCGCAATTAGCTACCTGGCGAGGTTACGTAGTTGGGTAGGGTCGGATCAGGACCACCGTTGCGGTTCCAATCGGCACGAGCGTTGGCCATGCGCAGCTGTAGCAACTGTAGCCGATGTTTCCCGCCTTCGGTCTTAGGTGTCGCTGTATAGTTTTCTACCATCGTCAGCGGCTCTAGGAACGGCGAGAAGCGTGCTTGCGGTGACGTTCGGCAGATTAGGTTGTTCTCTTTGAATGCCTGTATACGGGGTTCGCCCGCTCCCCCCTCGCGCTCTTGCTTCTTGATGCGCTGAAGTTCGCCACCGGAACCGTCCGGGGTGTATATGCGACCGATCTTCTCTTTCTCTGTATCCAGCTCTTTCCAGAAGGCTTTGAATGCGCCGAGCGGCTGCGCAAGCTTCATGCGGAACAACTCGTGGAATAACCACGCGATCTCCGGGTTGGGGCGGCCATTCAGGTCATTCGGTTTGAATGGATACTTAAGGGCCTCTCGCGGCTCGCTGAGCTTGCCGCAATCCCGCCAGTGCGCGCCCAACCGCGTCCGCGACCAGCTCAGGAATTCGCTCCATTCGTCGTCGTCGAGCTTGCGGCGCGGTATATAGAGCACGTTAGCGTGCGGATGGTATTCCCCTTCCGCATTCACGGTGAATTCCGTTCCACGGTACACGACTTCGATATCAAACCGAGCGCGTGCTTCAGAGGCCCATCGGGATACATCACGCCCTAGCTTCTTAATCGTTTCTCGAAGCGCTCCGAATGCGGGGATGCGTTTTCCTGCTGTCACTACCGCATAGCGCATGTATCGCCCGCCATCGGCGTTCCGCTGAAAGTAGATAAGTGCATTGAGCATACCTTGTCGCTCTCGCTGGGCGACGACAGGAAGAAAGCGGATTGGCCGAAATTCCCTAAGCATTTCGACTTGGCCTGTGACTTCACCGACTAGCACGACTTGGCCGCGATCCTGGCGAGCGGCGATGCCTTCACCCTCAAGCTGGTCCGCTAGCCGTTTGGTTTGTTCAAGTAGTTCTTGGAAACGCCTTCGGCCCGATTCCCAAAGTTGGGTCGGGACTTGCTGGCCTGTGTTGTGCGCGAGTACGTCCTTAAAGCTAGGCCGCGCCTGTTGCACGGGACGTTGTGCGCAGGTTCGAGGCTTGAGCCTTGACGTGCGAACTCGCTTGATGGGCCGCGCCCTTCGGGCGCGCGGAATTGGTGTTGGCGCTCCGCGCAGGGGCCGCTTTGGGTTTTAGGGGCGGGGAGGGAGCGCGAACCCTTAGGGGTTCGAGCATGGCGGCAACCGCCTCGGAAGAGCCTAAGGGATTGTGGCCCTTTGAGGAACGCACGCAGTAGCGGTGGTGGGTACCCTTAAGATTAAGCTTAAGGGACCACCCGTTAGTGGAGGGGGCGGATGCCCTTAAGGCACCCGCCCCTCTAAGGGGAGACCGGAGGGGAAAGGCGGGATGATGCCCGAGGCTTTCCCCAATCCCAATTGCCTTAGGACCTGTTTCCGGAATCCGCCCCCAAAATCCCCGGCGGCGCGGCCAGCCCCGCCGAGGCAAAACCCTTACATATACATAGGGTGCTATATATGTATGCGGTTTCATGCGTGGCCCCCGTTGTTGCGCGGCTGAGCGCTAACAGTAGGAACCCCATAATGATGAGTCGTGCTCAGAAGGAATGCGCGATAGCCAAACATGTGCAGGACCATGCATTGGCACCGGCGACAACGTTCGCTGTTGCACCCAATCATGCTGCGGCCTCGGAAGTATGTGCGCAGCGGAGTCGCTCGCACCATTCGATAAGATCGCGGCGGCGATACCGGATCGACCGCTTCGAGACTTTGATGAACTGCGGTCCACCGCCCCTAACGCGCCAGTTTTGAATAGTGCGGATGCTATGGCCGAGAAACTCGGCGGCCTCGGCCTCATTGATTAGCCGATCCAGATAATCAGCGTCATGGTCGTAGTTCGTGGTCTGCACTGCTGCCTCCATTTGTTGCGGCTATGGAGGGAACGTGCGCTGACCAGCGTTCTCAAAAAACGTCTATAAATCCCAAAAGGGTTTTGAGAACTTTAGCCTTTGGATTTCAATTGTTTAGTTTCGACCAATTCGCTGACACGTTTGTATAACGTCTTGTCACTCAGCCCGCGCCGGTCACCGGCCTGGTCGGGATAGAGTTCGTCGAGCTTATCGAGAATAAGGTTGAATAGCGCCTTTATGTTTTCCGGTCGGTCGGGAATACTTCCCTCTTCGTCGAGAGCCCAGAAAGCGGCCTCGATCTGCTGTTGGCGCGACGGACGGCCTTTCGCGGTTTCTGTTGGCCGCTCGACCTTTTTGGATTGGGTGGGCGCAACTGGCCTTACAATTCTGACCGCGATAAATTTGAGGCCGTTGCCTTCAACCTTGTCTTTTTCCCAATGAATCCAGCCTGCCCATACATCTGGTGGGATTTGGACGGCCTTCGCGTCAGGTGTTCGGGGTAGGGCATAGCCGAGGCCAATCAACTGGCCGTTTGTCAGGAAGCGGGTGAGACGCTCATTGAGCAGTCGGAGAATTTCGGATTCTTCATTGGTTAACTTGCTCGCTTCCAGGTATCGCGGATCTTCCAAGACTGGCACTGAGTCCTTCTTGTCGGGGTTGGACATGGACCCAATCCGATCGGAAATCACTTGAAGAAACGCCGAGGTGGGGTTCGCTTTTCGTATTTGAGTGTAGCGCTCAACAAGGCTGCGTTCGCCAAACCGGATTCGCGCTTGGTGGAGTGTGAGCCCTTCATCCCAGTTCATTGTGTTGCATGTCCCGCCATTCGGTAACCATTTTCCACGCCAAACTGCGTGTTTCTATATGTGCTCCACAACTCAAGTTGAATCGCTCCCCGATAGCCAGGTCGCAACTTGGCCGGAAACCCGAGCGGCTGCACTCTCAATCGGATCGTCCGCCAAGTGCGCATAGCGCGCTGTTGTTTGCAGTTGGGAATGGCCAAGCAGTTTCCCGATCATGAGTACTCCTTCATTCATGCGGGCGGCGCTGGCACCAAACGAGTGGCGCAGGTCGTGAATTCTGACGTCATCCAAACCAGCGCGAGCGCGTACGCGGCGCCATGGGTGTTGCAGGTCGGTCAAGTGTGCGCCCGGCTTCTTTCCGGTGATTACGTAGGGATTATCGGTGAGCTTCTCGATACTTGATAGAACGTCCAATGCGGCGTTTGAGAGGTAGATGGTTTTTGCGCCTGTTTTCGAATCCGGAAGCCTTAGCCTGTTGCCCTGAACATACTCCCATTTGAGCGTCTGGATTTCACCGAGACGACAGCCTGTCAGGATCAATAGGCGGATCGCGTTGAGCGCGGACGAGGATTCCTCGCCAGAGGCTTCAAGCTCGCTCAGCGTCTGTCCCAAGCGGCTAAATTCCGCAGGCGACAGATATCGCTCGCGCTTTTTCTCTTCGTATTTCTTCACGTGCCGGCAGGGATTGGTTCCTTCCGGCCGGAGACCCCAAACCTCGGCCTGGTTGAACATGACCGATAACACGCCAAGAGTCCGGTTGGCCTGATACGGGATATCGCGGTGCGCGTGATGAAGGTCGGCAATATCGGACCGTTCAACATCCGCCACTTTCATCGCCCCAATGCGCGGCTTGATGAACAAGTCCACGTTCCGGCGGTACTCCTTTTGCGTCGAAGCTTTGCAATGGGAGGGCACATACTCGCTCATGAAGCGCTCGCAAAGTTCCGCGACGGTCGGTGCCGTCCGTTTTCGGCGTGCGTCCTCGGAAGGGTTCTGCCCCCGAGCCACGCCGGACAGAAGCTCGCGTGCGTATTTGCGGGTTTCCTCCGCCGTGACCACGCCATGCTTTCCGAGCGTTTTCCTACGCGTGCGGCCACCGCTGTCCCGATATTGAATCAGGTAGACTTTTCGGCCCTTAGGCCAAACTCGGATACCGAATCCCGGCAGCTCGTCGTCCCATTCAAAATAGTCCTTGTCCCGAGGTTGCAAGGCATCGACTGTGCGCTTGCTTAGTTTCGCCATTGATGTGCTTCCTTTCTCGTTACAGGAAACATATAGGAAGCATTTGACAGCGAAACACAAGGATTTTGAGAGTGGGTTGGCGTAAGGTGGTATCCAATAACATGCTAAAATATAATGATAAAAAGGAATTTAGAGAACTTTAGAGTAAACAAGGGATAAGCAAATTAACTAACTCATAACCTGAAGGTCACAGGTTCAAATCCTGTCCCCGCAACCAATAAAATACCCGGCCTCGAGCCGGGTTTTTTATTGGTTATGGGGCCATGGATCAGGAACTCGCAAGACATGGCAAGCCATGTCTTGCACAAGGTTCATTCGAAGCAAAGCGGAGACCTGGGAGCGCAGGGAAAAGCCCGAGCACCCGCAATCCTGTCCCCGAAACCAAACAGCAAAGCCCCGCACAAAGCGGGGCTTTTTGTTTGCACATCACCGGGGCCCCTTCGCCGCAGCCGTCACTGTGCAAAGATGCAAGGTTCTCTTGCAGTATTCCGCATTGTTCCTGAAAAAAAATTGATGCGTGGTATGTCCGCCTTCGGAACGGTGCCGGAGGGAAATTGATGTCGGTGAAGATCGCTCGACAATTGAGGGGAAACGCAAATGTTCCTTCCGAAAGAAAATCGAAGATTGTACTTCGATCTCCTCGGACCCGAGGGCGCCGCACAAACGGTTTGCCTCGCGCATTCCTTGACTGCGGACAGTTCGATGTGGGCTGAACAGGTTCCCGAATTGCTGGCCTCCGGTTACAGAGTGCTCCGCGTAGACATGCGCGGCCACGGAGCCAGCGAAACCGTCTTCGGCGACTATACGATGGATGAGCTCGCTGACGATGCCGCCCATGTCATCACTGCCCTGGATATCGGGCCGGTCGATTTCGTCGGTCTGTCGATCGGCGGCATGCTGGGGCAGTCGTTGGCCCTCCGGTATCCGGACCTGATCCGGTCCGCGTTGTTCGCCGATACCCTGCCGGCTTCCGTTCCCGCCGCCGAGTCCGTTTGGATTGAACGCAAGAGGACGGTGCAGGATGCGCAATCCCTGGCCCCGCTGGCAGAGAGTACCATGGCCCGATGGCTTACTGCCGAGTTTCGGGAAAAGCGTCCCGGACGATGGCGTCAGATCTTCGAGAGTATTCTGGTGACGGATGTCGCCGGCTTCCTCGGTTGCGTACACGCGGTGCGCAGCTTCGACTTCACGGGGCGCTTGGGCGAATTGAAGCCGCCCGCTTTGGTGGTGTGCGGCGCGAACGATCAGGGGACGCCCGCCAGCGAAAATCGTCGGATGTCGGAAATGATCCCAGGTGGCAAATATGTCGAGATCGCCGATTGCCAACATTTCCCGAACGTCGAACGGCCCGATGAATTCAATCGGATATTGATCGATTGGCTGAACAGGTCTTGAGGGGAGGGCGTAGCGTGGAACACGGGTGTGGCAGATTATCCGGTAAGCGCATATTCGTCACCGGTGCTGGCCAGGGGATCGGTCTTGCCAGCGCCTTGGCGATGATAAGGGAAGGCGCGGCGGTCGTGGCGACGGACAAGGACCCCGTGTCGGTGGAAAGGCTGCGGGGGGTTGAAGGCGTGATCGGTGAGGTCATGGATGTGACCGACAGTCGCCGCGTTCAGGAGGTCGCAGAGGCGGTCGGGCCGGTTGACGCTCTTTTCAACTGCGCGGGATACGTGTCCGAGGGAACGATCCTCGATTGCTCGGAAGAGGAGTGGGACCGGACTCAAGATATCAACGGGACGGGCACCTATCGTGTGATCAAGGCGTTTCTTCCGGGCATGCTGGCGCGCGGAACGGGCAGTATCGTCAACATGTCGTCGATGGCCTCGACCGTGAAAGGCGTGCCCAACAGATTTGCGTATTCCGCGAGCAAGGCGGCGATCCTGGGCATCACCAAGGCGATTGCCATCGATTTCATTCGCGACGGAATACGGTGCAATGCTGTATGCCCCGGCATCGTGGACTCGCCATCCTTGCGAGAACGGCTGTCCCGCATGGGGGATGCCGAAAAGGCAATGGAGGCATTCGCCGCGAGGCAGCCGATGGGGCAGTTGGGCATGCCTGAAGATATCGCGCCGCTCATCGTCTATCTTGTATCCGACGAGTCGGCCTTCGTCACAGGATGCATGTATTCGATTGATGGCGGCATAAGTCTCTAGTGTACCGTCCATAAAAAGGAGGAATGACATGAATCTCTCGAAGGAAGAAGTCGATGAATACAACGCCAGAGGCTACCTGACGAAGGAAGGGCTCTTTACTGCCGAGGAGGTCGCGGTATTGAAACACGGTTTGGATGAGATACTGGACAAGCATCTGGATCGCCCTGAGGTTGCCATGGAAAAGAATGGAAAGGCTCCCCGGCTGATCTACGGTGCGGACAAGTATACCGATGAGTTCTACAAACTTTCACGGCATCCGCGTTGGATTGAGGTGGCCAAGCAATTGGTCGGCGACGACGTCTATATTCATCAGCTTCGCATCAACCCCAAGCGTGGATTTGATGGAGAAGGATTCTGGTGGCATCAGGATTACGGAACGTGGCATTACGAAGACGGGATGCCTACGCCCAATGCGTTGATGATCGCCGTGTTCCTGGATGACATTCTGGAAACGGCCGGGCCAATGTTGGTAATTCCGGGATCTCATCGCCTGGGTGAGATCGAGGATACGGCGGCCGACCCCGACAAGACAGGCTATACCGTCATGGAGGTAAAGGGCGACACGGTAAAACGTCTTGCCGACGAGAATGGTATAGAATCTCTGACCGGCAAAGCTGGCACGGCTGTCTTTATCAACTGCAATCTGCTTCACGCGTCGGCCGGCAATGTTACGCCTTGGCCGCGCACGTTGCTGTTCATCAATGCAAATTCGGTGAAAAACGCACCAACGAAGCAGAAGCGGGCCGAGTACCACAACAATCGCGACCATAGTCCGCTTGTACCGCTATCGGACGACTGCTTATTGACGGCAAAAGTGCCTGCTTAAGGAACGAAGGATTAACGCCTGCACGTCCGGCTCATTCCGGCGTGCGGGTGTTCGTCCTTGGGCGTATGGCCGTTTACGGCGAGGCGGGTGGGAGCCGGCCGTCGAGGGATTTGCTAGTAGCGTCGAGTTTTTTCCCGGTCAGCGGATATCATTGACCTGTTCGGCCAAGTTCCACAGTCGTTTCGACAACAGGTCGCCGACAAATTTCATGAAGGTACGGACTCTGGCCGTGTAGCGCAGGTCGGGATGGGTCACGATCCAAAGCGGCAGGCTCAGATCAGGGATCGTGTCCGATATCCTTATGAACTCGGGATGGTTTTTCTCCATGAATGTCGGTAGGAATCCCACGCCGATGCCTGTCCGCAGCATTGCCGCCTTTGCATTGAAGAAATCAACGCGGGCGACGACATTTGCCTCCGCCAGGTTGGTTTGCGTCCACCTGTCGTAGACCCGCGTCGCAGGGTCCAGTTCGAAGGTCACCCAGGGCGCGGTCCGGATCAATGTCTCCACCGGCGTGATTACCTGCGGCAGCGTGTTTTCCCCCCGCAATGCGTATACGGCGTATTGCGTCATGCCGAGTTGCCGGCCGAACAGGTGTTCCGAAACCTGAGCGGACAGGCGTACGGCAACGTCCGCCTCGCGTCTGTTGGAGGTGGGGGCAAGGTCGATGCGGCGGCTCGAAAGATCGCTGAGGACCGCGTTCTCGACCACTTCGACCTCGATGCTTGGATAGGCTCTGACGAATTCGGCAAGGGGCTCCGCCAAGAGGTGCTCCATGACCGCGAAGGCGGTCACGACGCGTAGAGGCCCCTCGAGCGTCCGGTCGGCGCCGAGGATCTGCCGTTCGATCTCATCGGCCTTCTGCTCCATGGATCGCGCCTTCTCGAGAAGGGTCAAGCCGGCATCGGTCGGCTCGTAACCGGTGCGTTGCCTGTCGAACAACCTAGTGCTGAGTTGGCTCTCGAGAGCATCGAGACGCCGCAGCACCGTCGTATGATTGACGCCGAGCATTTCGGCCGCGCCCAAAAGCGTGCCGGCGCGACCAAGCGCAAGGACGTATCGAAGATGATCCCAATCAATACGCGACATTTGGACCAATGCCTTCAGAGAGTGACTAAGAGCGGTGCCGGAAGTTGGCACCGTTCAGGCGTTTCGCCGGATGCGCCGACAGGGAAATCGACAAGCATGGCTATCGCTTCGCGAAGGCCGCCCCTGTATTTTATGGCTCCGTGCATGATGCGACAAGGGCCTGGCAAGGCCTGGAAAGCCCAGGTTTTCAGCCAAGCTTCGCCGGAGCTAAGAGAGGACATTTTTCCCCGCACCCTACGTTTCTATCATAGGGGCTCGCTGAATGTGGTGCCTCCTGTTCAGGGAGGGGTAATGCGTTGTGGCGGAACGCAATCTCCCTCAATTCGGTTTTCATTCCCTTCCTGTGATGATAATGCCCGAAATCCAGGATGGAGAGGGAGTCGAGGTATGACGCAGGCAGGCGAACCAACGGTCGTAAACAGTTGGAATGAATGGGATCCGTTGCGTCATGTGATTGTCGGGCGTGCGGATGACTGTCACATCCCGCCCGAGGAACCGGCTCTCGATGCCAAGGTTCCCGAAGACAGCGACATGCGAGGCCAATGGGGTCGACGCCCGCAGGAAACAATCGATCGCGCCAACGAGTTGCTGGACCGCTTTGCCGAGCAGTTGAAAGCACGGGGCATCCGGGTCGACCGCCCAACCCCGATAGACTTTTCTCAACCGGTCACGACACCCGATTTCGAAACCGCGAGCCAATTCGGCTGTATGCCGCCGCGGGACGTGCTGTTGACCGTCGGGCCGGAAATACTGGAAGCGACGATGTCTTATCGCTGCCGGTGGTTCGAGTATCTATGCTATCGCCCGTTGATGCAGCGCTATTGGGAAGAAGACCCCAATTTCCGGCATGAGGCGGCGCCGAAACCGCGACTTACCGACGCCGATTACCGGCCGGATTATCTGTCGGAAAAGATCGGTGTGGAAAAACGGCTGAAATGGACAGCGGAAAAATTCTTCGTCACGACGGAAGAGGAGCCGCTGTTCGATGCCGCCGACGTGCTGCGATTCGGACGAGACCTTGTCGTTCAGCATGGTTTCACGACCAATCTGAAAGGGATCGAGTGGCTGCGGCGGCATTTCCCGGAGCATCGGGTCCATGCCGTGAACTTCCCCGGGGATCCGTATCCGATTCATATCGATGCGACCTTCACGCCGCTTCGACCGGGCCTGATCCTGAACAACCCGCAGCGTCGTCTCCCGGACGACCAGCGCAAGATGTTCCATGACAATGGCTGGGAAATCGTCGATGCCGCCCAGCCTGCCCATAACCAGCCGCCGGCGCTTTGCTACTCCTCCGTCTGGCTCAGCATGAACGTCCTCGTTCTTGACCCAAGAACGGTCTGCGTCGAAAAGAGCGAGGTGTATCAGGCCGAGCAAATGGACAAGCTTGGCATGGAAGTGGTCGAAGTGGAGTTGCGGGACGCCTATGCCTTCGGCGGCGGTCTCCATTGCTGCACGGCCGATGTGTATCGCGAAGGCACCTGTGAGGATTACTTTCCCAACCTGTAAAGGGCAGGCGGCAGCGGAAATTCGACACGGACTTGACCAGCATCAATGACGATCGCGGAGCATGCATGGAAATTCTTCCCAACATTCGTTCAAAAGGGGAGATCATCATGACGCATACACCGCACGATATCGCCGAGGAGTTTCCTGAACATGCGGATCGCATTCACGCATTGAAAGCGGAGAATGCCCATTTCGCGAAGCTTTGCGATACGCATCATCGCATCAATCGGGAAATTCATCGGGGAGAGGAAAATATCGAGCCGATGGACGACATGCATCTTGAGGAACTCAAGAAACAACGCCTCGCACTTCTCGATGAGATCGTGACCTTTCTTGATTGATTGAGAAAAAGTGGGGCCTGCCAGCGAAACACCTCGCGAAAATCAGCAGAAGGCCCGTCGAAAGGCGGGCTTTTTCTTTGGTGCCAAGTGTCATCTTCCGCCTGATACGGACTTGTCCTGAGCAGTCCTGCCATGGATAACGGCGCCATGGGTGATACAGCGGAAAATTTAACCGTTGCGGTGATCGGTGGCGGTCCGGCCGGATTGATCGCAGCGGAACTATTGAGCCGCGCCGGATTGGCGGTCACCGTCTACGACCGCATGCCGACATTCGGGCGTAAACTGCAGATGGCGGGTCGGGGCGGCTTGAATCTGACCCATTCCGAGATGCTTGCGTCATTCCTGCAACGGTACGGGGCCGGGCGTCCTTTCCTGACGCCGGTCATCGAGGCCTTTCCGCCGACGGCGCTGCGGGATTGGGCCGAAGGATTGGGACAGCCGACCTTCATCGGGTCCAGCGGGCGGATTTTCCCGACGGCGATGAAAGCCGCGCCCTTGCTGCGGGCGTGGTTGGAAAGACTTCGGGCACAGGGATGTGTGTTCCGCTTCCGAACGGAATGGCGGGGATGGGACGAGGCGGGCGCACTTCTTTTCCGCAGAGAAGGTGGAGATTTGGAGCGGGTCGAACCGCATGCGACCCTCCTCGCCCTTGGCGGCGGAAGTTGGCCGCGCCTCGGATCCACAGGGGCGTGGGTCGATATCTTGGCGGAAATGGACGTCGCCGTTGCGCCGTTGAGATCCGCCAATAGCGGTTTTGCGGTCCATTGGAGTGATATCTTCAGGAAGAAGTTTCAGGGACAGCCCTTGAAGAACGTCGCTTTGACCTGCGCCGGACAAACGGCGCGTGGTGATGCCATGGTGACCGAGCAGGGCATCGAAGGCGGCGCGGTTTATGCCTTGTCCTCTCTGTTGCGGGAGCGGATCGCCCGTGACGGATCGGCGGTGCTGCACGTCAATCTGCTGCCGGATCGGTCGCATGAAGACGTCCTGCAGCGTCTCGGCAAACCGCGCGGAAAACACTCGCAGAGCGATTTTCTACGCCGTTCCCTGGGCCTTCCGCCGATCGCGGTCAATCTGATGCGGGAGGCCGTGGGGCCTGCCCTGCCGCGGGATCCTCATGCATTGGCGGATCTCGTTCAGGCGGTCCCGATCACACTGACCGCCACGATGCCCATCGAGCGCGCGATATCCTCCGCTGGCGGTATTGCGCTTGAAGAATTGGACGGAAATTTCATGCTGAAGCGCTTGCCCGGCGTTTTTGCCGCCGGTGAAATGCTGGACTGGGAAGCGCCGACGGGAGGCTATCTGCTGCAGGCCACCTTCGCCACGGGCGTTGCGGCGGCGAAGGGCGTTCTGGCTTGGTTGAACCGCGATTCCGGGCACGCGCCGGTGTAGCGCGTCCCAATATCTGCGCCATACGGACGCGGGTGAAACCCACGCCGATCACACTATCTTTGTCCTGACAGATTATTTGTATGGGAGAGTGTGATGAAGTTTCCCGTCCGCCGCCGCGCTGTTCTGACCGGTTGCCTGTCGGGTATCACGGCATCGTTGTTGGGGTTTCCTTCCGCGGGAACCGCATCCGAGAAGAAACTGGCGAAACGAATACCGGCCTCGGGTGAGTTGCTGCCGGCCGTCGGCATGGGAACATGGGTCACCTTCAATGTTGGTCCCGTGCCGGCCTTACGGGCGCAGCGAACCGAAGTACTGCGCAGCTTCTTCCGTCATGGCGGGGGCATGATCGATTCTTCGCCCATGTACGGCACCTCGGAAGAGGTTTTGGGCCACTGTTTCGAACAATTGGGGGATACGACCGGCTTGTTCAGTGCGAGCAAGATCTGGACGCGTAGCAGTGCAGAAGGACCGAGCCAGCTTTCGGAGTCTTTCCGGCTCTGGGGTATCGATCGGTTCAACTTGATGCAGGTCCACAATCTGGTGAACTGGGAAGCCCATCTACCGATGCTCGCCGACCAGAAGCAGGCGGGGAGGGTCCGTTATGTCGGGTTGACCACCTCGCATGGGTCCCGGCATGGAGAAATGGCGCAGGTGATGAAAAGCGATGCGGTCGACTTCGTTCAATTGACCTACAACATCTTGGATCGCGAGGCGGAAGACCGTCTTCTGCCGATGGCGGCGGATCTGGGCAAGGCCGTGATCGTCAACCGGCCTTTCAGGCGCGGTGCTCTGCCTGACGCGCTGAAAGGCAAGCCGTTGCCGGATTGGGCGCGGGAGTTCGGTATCGAGAACTGGGCCCAATTCCTGTTGAAATTCATTATCTCGCACCCGGCCGTGACATGTGCCATCCCAGCGACGACACAGGTCGCGCATATGGATGAGAACATGCGGGCGATGGAAGGGGAGGTTCCCGATGCCGAGACGCGGCAACGCATGATCCGCTACGTGGAGGCGCTGTGAACCGCCTTATTCCATATTCGGCCGAGGTTTACGCCTATGTGACCGCGGAATATGGCGGCGCCTATCTGCCGATCGAGATTTGCACTCTGCTTGCCGTCGCTGTTTTCCTGCTCTTCGGGCGCGCGGGGGGGCATATCGGGAATAGGGCTGCTGCTGTTTTCCTTGCATTGCTGTGGGGGTGGATTGGCGTTGGGTTCTACTGGCAGACCTATCAGCCACTGAACTGGGCCGGGACGTACTTCGGATGGGCCTCGTTGGTTCAGGCCGCCCTGATTGCGATTTGGGGGATCGGTACCGGAAATTTCCGTCCGAAGCTCGACCTTCGATCCGCCGGATGCTGGATCGGTCTGGCCGCCCTGGCGCTCGCGGCGTTGATCGGTCCGACCATGAGCATGTTCCCTGAGGAGGCTGTTGTTCCGACCCAAGCGATCGGCGTCATGCCGTTGGCGACGATCACGGCAACCCTTGCCCTGCTGCTGATCAATCACGTCCGCAGCCCGTCTTGGCTTTTGCCCATTCCGGTCATTCTGCTGGGCTGGGAGGGGGTTCGGGCCAATGTGCTGGGCCTTGGAGAGGACATGGTTCTTGTGCTCGCCGGCGCTGTCGTGCTTGGGCTGCTGGTCTTTCGCCGCCTTCGGTTCTGACGTCCGTGCCGTTTCCCGGGTTCGGGATAGGAACGACACCCGACGGGCTGAAATGCCCGCAAAAACCCAGACAAATGCCGACAAATTGCCCGCCCGTCTCGGCGGTGCCCGGACTATGTATTAGGGCGGGGCCGCTTGCTCGAGAGCGGCCATGCTGATCCGAGCATCAATAACTGGGACTGCAGTCTGGCCGACATGGAAGACCTTGCGAGCGTATTGATAGGGCCGGGCGTACGGCTGTTTCCGATCTATCTGATCGCGACCGTCGTCATCGCCTTCGCGGTCTATCTGGCCGCGAAACCAAACAAATCCTTTCTGACATGGCTTTTGCCGCGGGAGGTTTGGAGCCATGCCTCGACATTGCTGGATATCAAACTGTTTGCCCTGGGGCGGGTGCTGACCTTCCTCGGGCTATTCAACCAGATTGCCGTTACCAACGCCGTCTCGGTGTCGATGCTGGGTGTGATGGGCGGTGCAAGCGGTAGCGGTGAATCCGCCAATCCGATACTGGTCGGTCTGTCCATCTTGCTGGTCAACGATTTCTGCGTCTATTGGGTGCACCGTCTACATCATGAATCGTCCTGTCTTTGGCCGTTCCATGCGGTCCATCACAGTGCCGAGGTAATGACACCGATCACCACCTATCGGAAACATCCGGTTTACGATCTGATTTCGTCTTTGGTGCGCGGCGCATTTTACGGCATTCTGCAGGGCGGTTTGCTCGCACTCTTCTTCGGCCCGGTATCCATCACGACCGTTATCGGCATCAATCTGTTCTATTTCCTGTTCAACCTTCTCGGCTCCAACCTGCGTCACAGTCATATCTGGCTGAGTTACGGGTGGATCATGGAGCATGTTCTGATTTCTCCGGCGCAGCATCAAATTCATCACAGCCGCGCGCCGGCGCATCACAACAAGAACTACGGTGAGGTGCTGGCGATCTGGGACTGGATGTTCGGAACACTCTTCGTTCCCCGGAAAGCCGAGGCCCTGGAGTTCGGTCTTTCCGACGCGGAGGGAAGGCCGCTGCCGCAGCCCCATGGCAGTTTGAAGGACGCTCTTATCCAGCCTTTGACGCTGTTTTCGAGCCCGGGACGAATCCTCCATCTCTCGACGCGGCGGAGATAGGAAGATGACGCAGGGGTTTTCCTTCTATCTGAACCTGTTGAGATTTGCCGCGGCTTTCGTCGTGCTGCTCTCTCATTTCGCCTATGAGCGGTTCACGCGGGGGGACTATCTTTTTATTCGGGAATGGAACCTGGGGAGCGACGCGGTCATTGTCTTCTTCGTGATCTCCGGCTTCGTCATCGCCTATGCGGCCCGGGAGAGGGACAAGTCTGGTTCGGCATTCATATTTGCCCGCGCGACACGACTTTATTCCGTCGTTCTGCCCGCAATTCTGCTGACCCTTCTGCTGGATTTCCTCGGTTCGCGTCTCGATCCGGCCGGTTATGACGGTTGGTGGTGGAACCCCGCGCCGATCTGGGAGGTCCTGCTGAGGAGTATGAGCTTTACCACCGAATGGAGCGGCAACGCCTTTCGGCCGGGTACCAACGGACCGTTCTGGTCCTTGAGTTACGAAGCGGCGTATTACGCGCTGTTCGGCATAACCGCCTATCTGTCCGGGGTCAGACGGCTTCTTGTACTGGCCCTGTTTCTGCTGCTGATCGGCATCAAGCCGCTGCTGTTGATGCCTGCCTGGCTGCTGGGCGTCTGGCTGTATCGGCGCGGCCCCTCCGCGCTTTCCGGTTTGAGTTCGGCGATGGCCGGCTTTGGCGGATCCTTGGTCGTGTACGTTTTTTCGCTTGCCCTCGATGTGCCGGACAATTTGCTGGCGGTGACGGTTGCGGGATTGGGGCAGGGGAATGTCGCCGCGCTGCGTTTTTCCAACGAGTTCGTCTGGAACGGATTGCTCGGCCTTTTGGTCTTCGCGCATCTCGCCGGGGCGATGACACTGTTCAACCGCGTGACGGCGCCGGACGGCTTGAACCGGATTGTTTCATGGCTCGCCGGGGCCAGCTTCTCGATCTACCTGGTGCATTACCCGGCCTTGCAATTCTGGCAGGCCGTTCTGCCCAATGACGGGTCGGCCCTTGCACGGGACGGCCTGTTGCTGACCTTTACGCTCGCGACCTGCTTCCTCTTCGCGGTTTTGTTTGAAGTCCCGCTGCGCAGGTTCAGGGCGGCTTTGCTGCGCCTTCGTGAGTTGTTGCAGACAGAGGCCGGCTCGCCGCGGCGGGCGCTCAGGTCCCTTCGGAGGATTTCTTCGGCCCCGCCTTGAGCAGCAAATCGCCGAGTATTCGAAACTCCGATTCACGGGCGGAAGATTTGCGCCAGACGAGCCCGATCTGCCTTGTGCCGATATCTTCCTTCAACGGGACCAATGAGATATCGAGCCCCTTGGTGATTTCCGCTTCGACCGCCATTTGCGGCAACAGGGTGATCCCCATGCCGAGCGCCACCATCTGAACCAGGGTCTGCATGGAGGACGCCTCGTAATTCTTGCGTTTGAAGCGCCCCTCGAGACTGCATGCTTCCAGTGCGTGTCGCCGCAGGCAATGGCCTTCCTCAAGCAAGAGCAGGGGCTGTTCGGCGAATGCGCTGGTATCCACCGACACTTCTTCGGCCAAGGGATGGCCTGTCGGGCAGGCGAGGACGAATCCTTCCTCGAACAGAAGTTCCGTTTCCACGCCATCCATCTCATAGGGAAGTGCGAGCAACAGCAGGTCCAATCTTCCGTCCTGCAATCGTTCCAGCAGGCGGTCCGTATAATCTTCCCGCAGGTACAGCTCCAGGCCGGGAAAATTTCGGTGAATTGAGGGCAGGACGGCGGGCAGGATATAGGGCCCGATTGTTGGAATGACACCCAGTCTGAGCGGGCCGGAGAGGGGCGCGGACGCACTATGGGCAAGGTCCAACATCTCCTCCGCCCCGCGCAGCAATTCCCGCGCTTTTGCGGTCAGCCGTTCCCCCAACGGCGTGATGATGACCGACCGGTTCGTGCGTTCGGCGACCTTTGCCTGAAGGACCTCCTCCAATTCTCGGATGCCTGCACTCAATGTGGATTGGGTGACGAAACAGGATTCTGCTGCGAGGCCGAAATGCAGATGTTCGGCCAAGGCTGAAAGATATTGTAATTGTTTCATTGTCGGCAGGTTTTGCATCGCACAAACCTTTGAAGTTCAAGCCACATTAGTAATCGAAAAAATCGATCATATTGGCCAATATATATCGTTTTATTGCGTCGCAGCAAGGGGGCATATAGCGCGCATCGACGTCACCGCACGTCGGGGTCCCGCGAGACCCTATGAACCTTTAATTTTGAGAGATGTAATCCATGAGCATGATCAACAAACCGATCCCCGAATTTACGGCGCAGGCCTTCCACAACGGCGAATTCAAGACGGTCACGTCCGAAGACGTCAAAGGCCAGTGGTCGATCTTCGTGTTCTATCCCGCCGACTTCACCTTCGTCTGCCCGACGGAACTGGAAGACATGGCGAAGTATTACGAAGAGCTGCAGGGCCTGGGCGTCGAAGTCTACTCCGTGTCGACCGACACGCATTTCACCCACAAGGCGTGGCATGACACCAGCGATGCGATCGGCAAGATCAACTACCCGATGATCGGTGACCCGACCGGCGTCATCTCCCGCGGTTTCGGCGTAATGATCGAAGAAGAAGGTCTGGCCCTGCGTGGCACCTTCCTCGCCGACCCGGAAGGCATCATCAAGGTCTGCGAAATCCACGACCTGGGTATCGGCCGGTCCGCGAAGGACATGGTGCGTAAGGTCAAGGCCGCACAGTATGTCGCCACTCATGACGGCGAAGTCTGCCCGGCCGCTTGGGAACAGGGTCAAGAAACCTTGACGCCGAGCCTGGACCTGGTCGGCAAGATCTAAGTCCGACCTTGGAAACCCGGCCCCTTCCTCCCCCGGGGCCGGGTTTCACTCCTCCCGACAGCAGCCGACCCCTTTTGGATTCCCGACACGCGCCCCCTGCGCTTGCAAAAAAGAGATAAAAGCCATGTTGAGTCCCGATATTCTGAATGCCTTGAAGGGTTACACCGCCGCGATGAGCAAGGACGTGGCGCTGGTGCTGCAGACGGGCAGCCATGAAAAACGCGATGAGTTGAAGAAATTTTTGGACGATGTTGCTTCCGTCAGCGCGCGCATCACTGTGGTCGAGCGCGACGAACCGGAAAAGCTGATGAGCCCGATCAGCTTCCTGCTCGAGGTCGACGGCGCCGACAGCGGCATTCGGTTCTCCGGCATTCCTGGCGGGCACGAGTTCAATTCCCTTGTGCTGGCATTGCTGCATTCCTCCGGCACGCCGATCAAACTGGATGACAGCCTGAAGGCGATCATTGCCGGTATCGACGAAGATCTTAAATTCGAAGTCTTCGTCAGCTTGAGCTGCCACAACTGTCCGGAAGTGGTTCAGACGCTGAACCAGTTCGCTGTCCTCAATCCGCGCATAACCTGCGAGATGATCGATGGCGGGCTTTATCCGGAGTTGATCGAAAAGCGCAACATCCAGGGTGTGCCGACGGTTTATCTGAATGGTGACGTGTTCGCGAACGGCAAGGTCGATGCCTCGATCCTGGTCAACCGCCTGATGGAAACGAAACCAAAGTCGGCGGCCAAATCCGCGCCTGTCGAGAAGATGCCGCTGCAGGACGTCCTGGTTATAGGCGGCGGGCCGGCCGGCGTCGCGTCGGCGATCTATGCGGCGCGCAAGGGGCTGAAGGTGACGGTGGTTGCGGACCGGGTCGGCGGGCAGGTGAAGGACACCCTCGGCATCGAGAACTTTGTTTCCGTTCCGAAGACGACCGGGCCCGAACTGTCCAACGCCCTGATGGCGCATCTGCGCGAATACGACATCACCCTGAAGGAACATTTCTCCGTTGAGAAAGTGGAGAACGGCGAGACGAAATCGGTCACGCTGACCTCCGGCGAAGTGATCGACGCGAAGACCCTGATCATCGCTACCGGTGCGCAATGGCGAGAACTGGGCTGCCCCGGTGAGAAGGAAAACATCGGCAACGGCGTGGCCTATTGCCCGCATTGCGACGGCCCGTTCTTCAAAGGCAAGGACGTTGCGGTTATCGGCGGTGGAAATTCAGGCGTCGAAGCTGCCCTGGATCTGGCGGGTATCGTAAAATCGGTCACGGTGTTCGAATTCCTGCCCGAGTTGAAGGCCGACAAGATCCTGGTCGATCAGGCTGAGGCACGGGACAATATCACCATCGTCAAGAACGCCGCGACGCAGCAGATCATTGCGGAAGGCGGCAAGGTCACGGCGATCGAGTACAAGGACCGCGCGACCGACGAAGTGCGCAAGCAGGACCTTGCCGGTGTATTCGTTCAAATCGGTCTGGTGCCGAACAGCGCGTTCGTGAAGGACGTCGTGGAGCAGAGCAAGTTCGGCGAGATCATCGTGAACGAGCGCTGCGAAACGAATGTTCCCGGCATCTTCGCCTGTGGTGACGTGACGACCGTTCCCTACAAACAGATCGTCATCGCAATGGGTGAAGGATCGAAAGCGGCCCTGTCCGCCTTCGATTACCTGCTGAAGAATTTCCAACAATAAGAAGCCCCGGCCGGCTTCGGTTGCATCAGAGGGGTGGCTGCTGTGCGGGCGGTCACCCCGACGAACGGCGCCGATAGGATGGTCGGGGACAGCTCATGGAAACCCTAAGGGCGCTGATCATTTCAGCGCCCTCTTCGTTGTTGGACTTATCGGCTGCCAGGGAAAGGGCAGTGTTCCCCAGCGGCGATAGTTGTCAATTGTTCTGTGTCCCGCAGAGAGTACAATCGCCGGAATTTCTTGAAGGGACAGTTGACCATGGATATCCGCAACCGTGATCTGATCACCGCCACTCATTGGGGAACCTATCATGTCTCCGTCGAAAACGGACGTGTGACCGGCATGAAGGACTTCGCGGAGGATCCGGATCCGTCGCCCATCGGACATGGAATCGTCGATGTCCTCGACGGGCCGACCCGGATCAAGGCGCCAATGGTGCGCAAGAGCTGGTTGGAAGGCGGCCCCGGCACCGCCGGCGAGAAACGCGGCGAGGACGTTTTCGTAGAGGTGACTTGGGCCGAAGCCAACCGGTTGGTCGCCGCCGAGTTGAAGCGCGTCAAAACCGAGTTCGGCAATGCGTCGATCTATGCCGGCTCTTATGGCTGGGCCAGCGCCGGCCGATTCCATCACGCGCAAGGACAGTTGAAACGATTCCTGAACTGCCTGGGCGGGTTCACCAGTTCGGTGAATACCTACAGCTATGCGGCGGCCGAGGTCATCGTGCCGCATGTTTTGGGCTCATTCTACGAACTGTTAGCCGAATGCACGGGCTGGGATTCGATTGCGGAAGCCTGCGAGCTTTTCGTCGCCTTCGGCGGCGTTCCGCTGAAGAACGGACAGATTTCCCAGGGCGGGACGGGCAGCCACATTCAGAAACAGGGCCTGCTTGCCGCGCACGAGGCGGGCGTGAAATTCGTCAATGTTTCCCCCTTGAGATCGGATCTGCTGGACTCGGTCGGGGCCGAGTGGTTGTCGCCGCGTCCGTCCACCGACGCCGCCCTGATGATTGCCCTGTCGCAGGTGCTGTTGTCGGAAGGGCTGCACGACCGGGCATTTCTGGACAGATATACGGTCGGGTTCGACCGTTATGCCGCCTATCTCGCGGGTGAGGAAGACGGTGTTGCCAAAACGCCGGAATGGGCGTCGGAAATCTGCGAACTGCCTGCCGATGAGATCCGCGCATTGGCGAGGCGCATGGCGTCGCAGCGGACGATGATCTCGATCTCCTGGTCGCTGACCCGTCAGGACCATGGGGAGCAACCCTATTGGGCGGCGATCAACCTGGCCGCCATGCTGGGGCAGATCGGCCTGCCGGGCACCGGCATCGGTTTCGGATACTCCGCCACCAACAAGGTGGGGCAGAGTTTGCGGAAAATGCACTTCGCGTCCTTCCCCCAGGGCAAGAATTCCGTGCGCAAATTCATTCCTGTCGCGCGCGTTTCGGAGATGCTGGAAAACCCGGGCGGCAGCTTCCGGTACAACGGCAAGGACCATACCTATCCCGACGTCCGTCTCGTCTGGTGGGCCGGCGGCAATCCGTTTCACCACCATCAGGACCTGAACCGCCTGCGGAAAGCCTGGGCGCGGCCGGAAACCGTCATTGTCAACGAGTGGTGCTGGAACAGCCTTGCCCGTCATGCGGATATCGTTCTTCCCTGCAGCACGACGCTTGAGCGGTCGGACCTCGCCCTCAATCCGCGTGATGCCTATCAGGTCGTGATGGACAAGGCGATCGAGCCGATCGGTCAGGCGAAGAGCGACCACGACATCTTTCGCGGCATTGCCGCCGAACTCGGGCTGGAGGACGCCTTTACGGAAGGGCGCAGCCCTGAGGAATGGCAGAAGTGGATGTACGAAATTTCACGCCAATCCGCCTCCCGCTCGGCTTTCGAACTGCCCGATTGGGACACGATGCAGCAAAAGGGTTGGATGAAGGTTCCGCCGCCGGAGAAACCGGCGGTTCTGTTCGACGCGTTTCGGGATGACCCCGACGCGAATCCCTTGAAGACGCCAAGTGGAAAGATCGAAATCTATTCCGAAACCGTGGCCGGCTTCGGTGATGCGGATTGCCCGGGACACCCGGTCTGGCTTGAGCCGGGCGAATGGCTCGGCAATGTCGGATCCTATCCGCTGCACATGATTTCAAATCAGCCGCGAACCAAACTTCACAGCCAGTTGGACCACGGCTCCGTCAGCCGGGCGGACCGGATTGACGGGCGCGAACCTGTGACGATGCATCCTGACGATGCCGCTGCGCGTGGCCTTTCAGAAGGCCAGATCGTGCGGATATTCAATGGGCGCGGTGCGTGTTACGCGGGGCTCAGGATCAGCGATGATGTACGGACCGGCGTGATTCAGATTGCCACCGGTGCATGGTATGAACCGGACGGAAATACCTGCCGGCACGGCAACCCGAATGTCCTGACCCTGGACAAGGGGACGTCCAGCATGGCCCAAGGGCCGACGGCGCATAGTTGCCTTGTGGATGTCGAGGCCGCGCGCGGCGATATTCCCGAAAGCAGGGCCTACGATCCGCCTATCATCGAATAGGGGCGGCAGGGTCCGCCTCCTTTTTAAGCGGCGCTGAGGGCCTGCTCCAACAGGGTGGCGGCAGCCGCCTTGGCGTCGCTTACGGCCTTTTCGGGATTCATTAGGGCCGCCACCACGATGGCGCCTTCCTGCAGCAATAGGATCTGCGCGCCCAGTTGGTCCGGGTTCCGTGCGCCCGCCTTTTCCGCAAGGTCAATCAGATAGCGTTCCAGGATCCGTTTATGCTCCGCGCAGATGGCGTGGATGGAACTGTCGCGCTCCTGAAACTCCGACGATGCCTTGATGAACATGCATCCCAGATAGGTCGGTTCCAGGAACCATTCCTTCAATGCATCGAAAGACGCCAGGATCCTCTCCGCGGGATCCTCCGCAATCTCTTCGATCCGGCGAATAATCCAATTTCGAAACTGTTCGTCCCGCAGGCGCAGCGTCGCCAGGATCAGGTCGTCCTTGGTCCTGAAGTGTTTATAGATCGCGGTTTTTGAAACACCCGTCTCTTTCGCGATCTTGTCCATGCCAACCGCATGAAACCCGTCCTTATAGAAGACCGATAAGGCGCGCTGGATGAGTTGATCTCTTTTAGATTCAGACATTTTCGCTCTTCACAATTACCGAACGGTTTTCCCGTTTCCGGGTCAACATATGGCAGAAAGTTTCAAGAAAACAAGGAAAAGGCTTGTGATCACGAAAACGTCAGTCGTTTTCCGAACCACAAACATTGACAGAACGGTTAATGTTTAGCATATGAGATTAACCGATCAGTTAATGTTTGCAGAAACGAAACGCTGGAGCCTTTGGACGGGGGAGTTCGAGGCGGGTCTGAGAGAGGAGAGGGACATGAACCTGATGTCTAAAGGAGCGTTGACGGCGTTGACCTTGGCGTTGGACTTCGCCGCCGGGTCGGCGGTGGAGCAGTTATGGGATGCGGACTGGTTTGGCGCGGAGGTTGAGGAAGTGAGGGTCGTTCAAACGGCCCCGGTCCCGATCGATAGAATCCGAACCGAGGTCACTGCCGCCGACATTGGAAGACCGCAAACCGGCGGTGGCGTTTGTAAGCCGACAGAACGGTCCGTGATGGTGATGGCGATCGAGCAATTGTCCGGCGGGTCGAAAGCGACACCGCGTCATGTCTGCATACGGGCCTTGTCAGGGGAACGTGAATTGTCGGCCCAGTTCGAATTACGGCCGAGCCTTGGGACAAAAAAGTGAATTTCGGCGCTCCGAGGACCGAGTCCGAAAAAGGTCACCCGGTGCACCGGTACAACGGTCAGTCAATGCGGGACCCGAAAGGCGGCTGACCGGCCGAATAACCCCGCGAGAAAGCCTAACCTGAATATCAACCTGGACCTCTGTTACAGAAACCACGAAAGGAATGAGAAATGTTGAACGTAAATTTGCCCGCTGACGTCGCCAGCGCCCCTGCGGCTTCCCAACCCCTGCTGCAAGCAGTGGAAAAGAAGATCGGTTTCGCACCGAACCTCTACAAGCTTATCGCCAACAGTCCGGCGGCGTTGGAAGGAACGCTCTCCTTGAGCGAGGCTCTCGGCAAGGGCGCGCTGGATGCCCGGACCCGCGAACGCATCGCGCTTGCCATCGCCAATGTGAATGGCTGCAACTACTGCAACGCTGCCCATACGGCGATTGCCGGTATGCTGAAGCTGGATGCGATTGAAATTGAGGCGAACCGCCGGGGCCGTTCTTCAGACCCGAAAGCGGAAGCCGCGGTGGCCTTCGCGCGCAAAGTCGCGATTTCCCGGGCCGATGTCACCGCTACCGACGTGCAGGCGGTTCGCGACGCCGGTTTCTCGGATGCGGAACTGGTGGAAATCGTTGTGCATGTCGCGCTGAACACGCTGACCAACTATGTTAACGAAGTGTTCGGCACTCCGATCGACTTCCCGGAAGTCGAACCGGCCGGGCGCGCCGCGTAACGGCACGGTTCCCAAAGCGGTTTGACAGGATGGGACCCGCCCGGAGAAATCCGCGGCGGGTCTTTCCGGTTGATCGGAGTTATTCCGCTGCTTCGGCCCGGTTTACCTGTTCGGGATAGTAGGGAAGCAGATCCTTGCGCGGGGTATAGGTGCCGGCCTTTTCCAGGCTGCGGACGTAGTCGACGATTTCGTCCAGTCTGGCGAACCAGACATCCTTCGTCTCCAAGGTGTTTTCCAACCACTTTTCGACAACCCGCCACCGCGCGAGGCGGCCGGTCAGGAAGGGATGTACTATCATCATGAAGAAACCGCCGGCTTCATACTGGGCCTCGAATTCCTCCCAGAAACCCTGATAGCCGAGCGATGGCGGCTGTACATGCATCATGTAACCGATTTCCTCGTAATGCGCGAAGGGGGGCCAGTCGTCGCAGCCCCAATGCACCGGGATTTCCGCGATGCTGTTGCCGTCCTTCTCCAGTAGATAGGGGATATCATCCCCCATCAGGGAAGAGTCGTAGGCGAAGCCATGTTCGATCAACAGATCCACGACTTGCGGCGTAATGTTATAGACCGGGGCGCGATAACCCTTGGGCTTGCCGCCGCACACGCGCCGATGGATTGAAAGCGCCTTTTCGAAGGCTTCGCGCTGACGCGGGCCCATCGTCTCGATCGGGTCTTCATGAATAAGCCCGTGATGGCCGATCTCGTGGCCGCCTTCCAGGATCTTCTCCATCACCGGCGCGTATTGGTCGATGCACCAGGCGGGGACGAAGAAGCTCTGCTTGATGCCAAGCCGCTTGTAGGTCTCCAGAATTCGTGGAATGGCGACGTCGGGACCGTATTTCCCCATGCTGATCGGGTATAGGCGGTTATGGGAGTCGCCGGGCCGTGCCACATGGATCAAGCTGTCGGCATCGATATCGAAGGTGATCGCGCAGGCGCATTTCGCGCCGTTCGGCCAGGGAATGGGATTCTGGATCATAGCTCGTTCCTTTCAAATGGGGCGGGGCTCAGCCTCTCGTGTCCGTGAGTTCCGGGTTCGGCAGTTTGCCGCGTTCGTCCCAGCGATAAGCGTAGGAATAGGAATGCATGTTTTCGATCCAATATCCGAAATGCGTCGGCGGATATTTCGGCGGATTGTCAGCATTCGTGCAACTAGGCAGGCACTCCACCACCGTGTCGTAATCAGCCGCAAAGAACAGCGCCAGGGAGAAGCGTTTCCTGCCGGACGTATTGATCACGCGGTGCGGTGTGGACACGAAAAGTTCGTTGGTCCATCGCATCATCATGTCGGCGATGTTGACGATGAAGGTACCGGGGATCGGCGGGGCTTCGATCCAGGCGCCGGCGCGGTTCTGTACCTGCAGTCCGGATTCCGACTGGTAGAGCACAGTGAAGCTTTCGTAGTCCGTATGGGCGCCGATGCCGACCGCGCTGTCTTTCGGGTCCGTCTCCGGGTAGTACATCACACGCAGCTGCGCGCAGGGCTTGGTCACCTTGTCGTCGAAATAGTCTTCCGGCATGCCGACCGCCAGCGCGAACAGCCGGTACATCGTGCGGCCGAGTTTCATCATCTCTTCGAAATAGGCATAGATGTCGGCCCGGAATTCCGGTAGTTCCGCCGGCCAGTTGTTCGGCGCGAACAGTGGATTGCCGGATAGATAGTCGGGATCGTCCTCAGGCACTTCCAGGCCGACCTCGTATCCTTCCTGCAGGTCGGAAGTGGTCGGATCGGCGCTGAGACCGCCGACCGGAACATAGCCCCGGTGGCGTTTCGCCTTGGCAACGTCGTATTGCGATTTCACCGCTATTGGCAGTCCGTAGAAACGATCCGCGGCCGCTTGCGCCTTGCTGATGACGTCGTCGGGGACGCCGTGGTTCTTGATGTAGAAGAAACCGACATTCGCGGCGGCCTCTCTCAACGCCGCCGCGGCCCTTTGCTTGCCGTCCGGATCTCCGTTGATCGCCGCACCGATATCGACGATGGGGATGCTATCGAAATCGATGCGCTCTGCCGCATAGCCGGTGCCCTTGCGGACATCGGTCGGGCGGATGGCGGCGTTAGCATCATACTTCGGCAGTTCCATGGCGGCGCTCCTGTTCGGTTCTGTAAACGCTATTTCTCCGTGCCAATTGGTTTTGGTCTTGTGCTTTTATGCACTCCAGGCGGCAGTTTCCGCGCAATAGGATCGCCATCGGCCATATTGCGTGATCTCGGTTGCGGCTGCGATACCAGTCGGTTCGCAGATGAAACCTTTGACCTGCAGTCCGTTTGCCAGGGCCTCTGTGCCGATACCCAGCTGCCGTGGGATCAGCTCGGCAAAACTGCCAAAGGCCTCGACGACAATCGCCACGGCCAAACTGTCCAGGCTCAGTTCGAACATTGTCGTTTTCGGTGCGTCAGGCATCATGCCTCAAGCCTCCGTTTGAATGACCAGCAGCGGGTCACCCGGCCGGACGATCTGTCCCGGCTTGCACAGGATATCGGTGATGTGCCCGTCCTGCGTTGCATCCACAGCGATTTCTGTCTTCATGGCTTCCAGGACGGCGACCTTGTCGCCGGCGGAAATGCGATCACCGATTTCGACAGAGACTTTCCAAACCGACCCGTTCATCGGTGCTTCGATCAGCATGGCGCCGTCGGCCAGATCAACGCCGACCGGTTCCGGCGCCAGATCGGTTTCATCGACAATGGCCGCGATCCCTTGCGCTTCCCAGCGCGCGCGTTCTTCGTCGAAGGCGGCTTGACGCCTGCTTCGGAAGGTCTCGATCGACGTCGCATTTTGTGCCCGGAACCGGTGATACTCGGCCAGGTCGAATGTGCCGTCCTCGATCTTCAGTTCCGCTTCTCCATGCAGGAAGCCGTCACGCATTTCGGTGAGTTCTTCGTTGGTGACGGGGTAAAACTTGATGCGGTCGAAGAAACGCAGAAGCCAGGGTTTGTCTTCTTTGAAATTCCCGGTTTGGCGATGGGTGTTCCAGACCTGAACGGTACGCCCGACGAATTGATACCCACCAGGCCCTTCCATGCCATAAACGCACATATAGGCGCCGCCGATCCCGACCGCGTTTTGTGGCGTCCAGGTGCGGGCCGGATTGTATTTTGTGGTGACCAAGCGATGGCGGGGATCGACAGGTGTAGCGACGGGCGCGCCGAGATAGACATCCCCCAAACCCAGAACCATGTAATCTGCGTCGAAAACGACCTTCTTGACGTCGTCAACACTGTCCAGCCCGTTGATGCGACGAATGAATTCGATGTTCCAGGGGCACCAGGGCGCATCGGGCCTGACCAGGTCCTGGTAGCGTTTCGTCGCGATCCGCGTGCTTTCGTCATCCCAGGACAAAGGCATATGGACCACCCGGCTCGGCAGTATCACATCGTCCAGCGCCGGCAGGTCGCTCTGGAACTCGCGCAGTTTGGCGAGCATATCGCTCGGCTTGACCCGGCGGTTGTCGAAATGGACTTGCAGCGACCGTATACCCGGCGTCAGGTCGATGACGGTGTCCATTTCTTCGGCCTGGATGCGTTGCATCAACAAATGGGCCTTTACGCGGAGATCCAGGTCCAGTTCCTGTTCGCCGAATTCGACGAGCAGGAAGTCTTCACCCGTCCGGCGGTAGCAAATCTCGATACCATTCGTTTCGTCGCGGGCGACGACCGCGTCCTCCCGCAGCCCGGATGCTTTCAGAATGCTGGGCGAGGGCGGGGCTGCCTGCTCGACATCCCGGCCGAAGGACAAGGCGTTCAGGAACGCTTCCTGCTGTTCCTCGAGCGCTTCGGCTTCCGCCAGGGCCAGCCGCTTGAAACGCACACGGTCACCCGGCCGCAACTGTCCCATCTTCCAAAGCTCGGCCTTGGCGACGACGGCGGGACAGGTGAACCCACCCAGGCTGGGACCGTCGGGGCCGAGAATGATCGGCATGTCCCCGGTGAAGTCTATGGCCCCGACGGCATAGGCATTGTCGTGGATGTTCGATGGATGCAGACCGGCTTCACCGCCATCGGGCCTTGCCCATGCGGGTTTCGGGCCGATCAGGCGGACACCTGTGCGGGCGCTGTTGAAATGGACTTCGTAGGGCGTCGAGAACAGGATTTCGATATCCGAATCCGTGAAAAAGTCCGGCGCGCCATGTGGACCGTAAAGCACGCCGATTTCCCAATCGTCGGGCAAGTGCGGCCAATGAGATCCGGGCAGGGCGCCGCGAAGAACCGGGGCATCCGCCTTATCCGTCAGACGCAGGACATCGCCGCTTTTCAAGTTCCCGGTGGCGTGTCCGCCGAAGCCGCCCAGATCGAAGGTCGCACGGCTGCCCAGATAGAGCGGCGCATCGAACCCGCCCGCGACCGCCAGATAGGCGCGAACGCCGCCGTCCCCGGCCTTGCCAAGACTGAGCGTTTGACCGCGATGGATAGAGATTGGTCGGTAACAATCGACCGGGTCGCCGTCGAGCTTCGCATGAAAGTCGGCACCGGTCAGCACGATGACGGCATCGCGGTTGAACCGCAATGTCGGCCCGGTCATTGTCATTTCCAGTCCGGCGGCGTCGGGCGCGTTGCCGAGCAAGGCGTTGGCCAGCCGGAAATTCAGTGCGTCCATCGGGCCCGACGGAGGGACACCGACATCCCAAAAACCGACCCGTCCCGGCCAATCCTGAAGTGCCGAATGGGTTCCGGGGGCAAGAACGTCGACGGTATTGGGCGTGAAGTCGAACCGGTCGAGCGCCTTCGTGAAGACATGGCCGGCACGGAACATGGCGCTTTCCGAAATCGCCCTGAGATAGGCCAGGTTTGTTTCAATGCCGTAGATGGCCGATTTCCGCAGCGCGTCGGAAAGGGCATCCGCCGCCGCGTCCCGGGTGTCCGCATGAACGATGACCTTGGCCAGCATCGGGTCGTAATACATGGAAACGTCGGACCCGGTCTCTATCCAGCTGTCTACGCGCACGCCTTCGGGAAAAGAGACATGCGTGAGCGGTCCGGCGGAAGGTTGAAATCCCTTGCCCGGGTCTTCCGCATAGACGCGCACCTCCATGGCCGCGCCGCGCACCGGCAGTACGTCGGGATAGGCGGCGAGGTCCATCTTGTCCGCCGCCAGATTCACCATCCAGGATACCAGGTCCTCGCCGGTGACCAATTCGGTGACCGGATGTTCGACCTGCAGGCGGGTGTTCACCTCCAGAAAGTAGAATTCGTCCGCCTTGCCGTCATAGATGAATTCCACCGTTCCGGCTGACCGGTAATCGACGGACCGCCCGAGGGATAGAGCGGCATCGATCAGGGCCGTCCTGGTGGCTTGCGGCAGGTTCGGGGCGGGCGTTTCCTCGACGACCTTCTGGTTCCGGCGCTGCAGGGAGCAGTCACGTTCGCCGAGAGACACGACGTGGCCCTTGCCGTCGCCGAAGATCTGCACTTCCACATGACGGGCATGGGCGATGTATTTTTCGATAAAGATGCCCGGATCGGAAAAGTTGGACCTCGCGAGCCGTCTGACGGTTTCGAACAGTTCCGGCAGATCCTCTGCCCTCTCGCATAATTGCAGGCCGATACCGCCGCCGCCCGCGGTGCTTTTCAGCATGACGGGATAGCCGATCCGTTCTGCCTCCGCCTTCGCTTCTTCCAGCGTATCGACCAATCCGCTGCCGGGCAGCAGCGGCACACCGCTGTTCTCGGCCGCTTCGCGGGCGCTGTGCTTCAGACCGAAAATGCGCATCTGGTCCGGCGTCGGCCCGATGAACCGGATCCCTTCCGCTTCCAGGCTTTCGGCGAAATCCGGGTTCTCCGACAGGAACCCATAACCCGGGTGAACCGCGTCCGCCCCGGTCTGTTTGCAGGCGGCTAGGATCGCATCACGGTTTAGATAACTGTCCGTGACGGGCGCGGGACCGATCCGAACCGCTTCATCGGCAAGACGCACATGCGCGGCGTGGCGATCCGCGTCGGAATAGACAGCCACCGAGGGGAGACCCATTTCCCGCAAGGTCCGGATGATCCGGACGGCGATCTCTCCCCGGTTGGCGATGAGGACTTTGTTGATCATGCCGGTTCTCGATCCCAGATCAGGATTTCGATCGGCGTTGGATTGAACCCGTTGCAGGGATTGTTCACCTGCGGACAGTTCGAGATGAGGCAGATCACATCCATCTCGGCCTTCAACTCCACATAGTTGCCGGGTTCCGACAAGCCGTCGACGATGGCGAGATTGCCGTCCGGCTCGATCGGGACGTTCATGAAAAAGTTGATGTTGGGAACGATGTCTCGCTTGTCCATGCCGTATTTCGCGGCTTCCAGAACGAAGTTCTCGCGACAGGCATGCATGAAGCGCGTGTGGTGGCCGAAGCGAACCGTGTTCGATTCAACCGAACACGCGCCGGCGGATGTGTCGTGATAGCCGACCGTATCCGCGGTTACCGTCAACATCAGGTTGCCTTCGTTGGAAAGCACCTTGGATCCGGTGGTGATATAGGCGGCGCCTTGGGCGGCGACCGTGTCATGCGCGGAATAGCGCTCGTCCGTATCCGCGGCGTTGTAGAATAGGGTGTCGACGGCCTGTTGGCCGAAACTGTCGACGATGCGAATGGTCTGCCCCTTCTTCACGATGGCGGAGAAGGGGGCGTTTGCCGGCACTTTAAGGCGTTGTTTGGCGGTGTCCGGTTGCAGGTTGCTCAATGTGGTCATGTTTCATCTCCCGGCGGCGGTCATGCGGGTCGTTCCGCGCCCGCCGCGCATCGGCATATCCAAGGGACTCAGTCGAAAAGCGGGTCCGTATTCTCATAGGCGCGGACCGCTTCCGCGGTTCCGGTCCGGCACAGATCATTCTCGGCGACCGGGCCCGCATCCCAGATGGTCACGGCAACGGGTTGAGGATCGTAACTCCCGCCCGGTGCCAGTGGATGGGGACAATTCGACAGGCAGAGGATGCAATCCATTTCCGCGCGCAGATCGATGAAATCGCCGGCTTTCAGGGCGCCGTCCTTCCAGGTCAGGGCGCCTTCTTCGCCCGTCTCGACGGGGGCGAAGGCGCAAAAGGATTGATGGACGTCCCGCTTGCCGAGCCCCAGTTTCGCGGCGGCGATCAGGAAGTTATCGCGGCTGTTGCGCACCGGGACAGGGCTGTTCCTTAGGGTGCCCGAACCATAACTCTTTTCGTTGGTGATTGCCGTCGAGTGTCCGGCGACGCAGTCATGATAACCACAGGTGTCTTCGGTAATCGCCATCAAGACCCGGCCCATATCGGACAACAGCACACGGCCCTTGCCGATCCGCGCCGTCCACTGAACCTTGATCGTATCGGCGGAATTGAACCGTTCGGACGGGTCGTGTTGGTTCCAGATCTGCAGGGCGATACCGGGCGTGGCGTGCGAATTCACGATGCGCAGCGTCTGCCCGCGCTTCACGGTCGTGGTCCAATACCAGCCGCCGGGGACCGTTTCCTGTTTCGATATCCTGTTTTCCGGGATCGTCACGGGCGCTGCAGGGGCGCCGGCCAATCTGGCCTCGAACTCGCCTTCCTTCTGCCCTGTTTCTTTCAATGCGGCATAACGGGCTTTCAACTCGTCAATGCTCGCTGTTTCGGCCGTCATCATCGCCTCCCTCGTCACCGCCGGCCTGCCCTTTCCAGGGGCGGACGGCAATTGAAGCTCTGATGCTGAACGGAGCGGTCCTGATATCCGGGAGACAAACGTCTCGGAGGTTGGGCGCACCGCAGCACCACCATGACCTCCCGGGCTTTTATCCCGCCGTGGACCCGGTCTGTTGATGGACCAGGCGTCAGCTCTCGGTCCAGACACCGCCGTGATGACGATCGGAACCCTAGCCGCAATCTTTGAATAGAAAGTATACCTGCGGGACAGAAAAAGGGAAGTGTTGCAGTGCAAAAAATATTGCTCAGAGGGCGGTGACCGTTTCGCCCTCGCGCCAGGGAATGGTGGACATCGTGATCGACCAGGTTCCGTCCGCGCCGATCTTCCCGAAGGAGATTTCACAATCGAGAAGCGCGGCGAGGGCAGCCTCGTCCCCTAATGCGGCCAGGACATTCGTTTCGAAATTCTCTGCGTGCGGTGGGCTGCCGCGCCGATCCTCGGCGAACATGAAGGTGCTGCCGATCCGCAAAAGTGTCGGGCCGTTCCAGCCATCATGCCAGATCCAGTCGTTCATGACGGCATCGGTGGCGGCGGTTTGCACCCATTCTTCCAGGTAGCCGCGATGGATGCCGCGCTCGATCATCAGATCGTTTCCTTTTGCCTCCATCCAGCCTTCATCGGGCGGACCGGGTAGGGGGCGATAGTCCACCTTTCGACGCCAGGCACAGGCCGTGTCGGTCCATTCCAGAAAACCGGCAAACCCTTCCTGTAGAACAAGCGTCTGCAGTCCGGCGTGATCTAGATCGCCGAAACAGGTCGCGCCGGCAACGGCGCTGCGATCGGGGGACAGCCGGATGTCGGCAAAGAGTTGTCGGCTCTGCAGCCACCAGACTATGGTATCCGCATCGCGGCTGCCGTCCTCTTCCACCAGCAGGCGGCGGCGCCACAATCCTCTGTAGCGGATCGGTGCCGGTCCGGTTTCCCAATTGATTTTCGACGCTGGAGTATCAGGCATGATCACCGTTCCCGCCTTTGCTGATCGGACATATTCCTTCCCGCCCGATAAGACGGCGCTTCTTCTGATCGATATGCAAAGGGACTTCATCCAGAACGAAGCGGCGAACGGCGAGAGCGGTCCGGTTCAGGCGATTGTGCCGGCCCTGCGTGACCTGCTGCAGGCGGCGCGCGCCAGCGGATTGACCGTCGCCCATACACGGGAAGGGCATGTGCCCGACCTGTCGGACCTCAACGAGGCGAAGCGGCAACGCAGCCGGGACGCGGGCGCTGAAATCGGTGCGCCGGGGGCGTTGGGGCGTTATCTCGTCCGCGGGGAATACGGACATGACTTCATCGACGAATTGCAACCGGAACCCGGTGAATGGATCATCGACAAGCCGGGCTTCGGTTCCTTTTACGCGACCGATCTGGATTTGCGCCTGCGGGCGCGCGGGATCACCCATTTGATCATCGGCGGCGTCACGACCCAATGCTGCGTCCAGTCGACGTTGCGGGAAGCCGTGGACAGAGGATATCGCTGCCTGACACTGGCCGACGGTTGCGCGACGTTCGACCGTGCCTTGCATGACGCGACCATGGCGATAATTCAAAGCGAAGGCCATCTGTTCGGCTGGATCGCGACCTGCGCAGACGTCGCCCACGCGTTGAAGCCGGACTGACCGGCGGGGCGCCGGGCGCCTATCCGTGAACTTCGCCGCGATCCGCATTGATTGCCTGTCCCGTGATGCTGGCGGCGAGGTCGCTGGCCAGGAAAACGTATAATCCGCTGACATCGGCGGGCTTCATCAAACCCGGCAGGTCCTGCGCCGAGACGATCTCGTTCAACAGGTCGTCCGGGTCCCGGCTAGTTGCGTCCGAAAGCCGTTGCAGTGACAGCATCGCCGGTTCCGTTTCCACCCAGCCAGGGCAAACGGCATTGACCCTGATCCGCCGCTGCCCGAGTTCACGGGCCCAGACGCGGGTCAATCCGATGACGGCATGTTTCGAGGCGGAATAGGCGGAATACCAGGCAGGGCCCGACTTCCCCCAGATTGAGGCGGTGTTGATGATCGTTCCGCCATCGGGGATCAGCGGCAGGACAGTGCGGGTCAACAGGAACGTGCCGGTCACGTTGATATCCATGATCCGCCGGAAGGTCTCTTCGACGACCGGTGCCGGGTCGAACATATCGGTCAGCGCGGTGATCCGTTCCAGGCCGGCATTATTGACCAGGATGTCGATCGGTCCGAGGGAGGCGACCAGCGTCGCGACCGCGTCCCCGTCCGTGATGTCGCAGACATGCCCGGTCACTTGCGTGCCCAATGCGTCAGCGGCTTCCAAGGCAGCCTCGGTTTCGGCAAGGATATGTAGGCGCGCGCCCGCCTCCAGAAAACGTTCCGCGATACCGTAACCGATGCCGCGGCTGCCACCGGTGATCAACGCGGTTTTGCCGGTAAGTGAGATCACGTGGGTTTGCCTTCTATTGGAATGGCAGTGGTGCGCTGCAAAATTTTTCCGCTCGGCCTATAATGTGGGAGCAGTGAACATTGGACAAGCGATCTATTGCGCTGCACAATATTTGTCCAGGTATCAATATCGGTATTGCGATAGGAAGCGGTTATGGCCAAAGCGCGGACGAACTTTTCCGAGATCCCCTTGGTGGATGTTTCCGGCCTTCGGTCGTCTGACCCGGAAAAGCGCATGGCGGCGGTGAAGGATCTTGACCGCGCCGCCCGCGATGTCGGCTTTGTCTATATCGCCGGCCACGGAATCCCGGAAGAGACGGTGGAAGGGCTGAAGCAGGCAGCCAAGGCGCTGTTCGCTCTGCCGCTCGAAACCAAGATGGACTATTATATCGGCAAGTCGACCAACCATCGCGGTTATGTTCCCCAGGGTGAGGAATTCTACGGCGAAGGCGGCGGCGATTTGAAGGAAGCCTTCGACACCGCGCTGGACCTGCCGGCGGACGACCCCGATTATCTCGCCGGAAATCGGATGCTCGGCCCGAATGTCTGGCCGGACGAAGTGGCCGATCACAAGGCGGCCGTCGACCGCTATTACGCGGCGGCTTTGGATCTGGGCAAGGATTTGCTGCGCGGTTTCGCCCTTGGACTGGGACTACCCGAAGACATTTTCGTCAAGCATGTTTCAAAGCCGACCAGCCAGTTGCGCCTGATCCATTATTGGGAAACCGACAAGGTGGTGAGCGCGGAGGAACAGGCGCGGCTGAAACGGATGGGGATAGGCGCCCACACGGATTACGAACTTTTCACCATCCTGCTGCCGACCGCGCCGGGGCTGCAGGTTCTGCGCAATGACGGCGAATGGGTCGACGCGCCGCCGGTGGAAGGCACCTTCGTCATCAATATCGGCGATATGCTGGAGAACTGGTCGAACGGTCTCTATGTGGCCAATTCGCACCGTGTCGATCGGGTGAACGAGGAACGCTATTCCTTTCCGCTGTTCTTCGCGACAGACTACGAGACCGTGGTCTCGCCGATACCGGAATTGATCGAGGCGGGCACGGAAACCAGATACGGTCCGATTTCCGCCGGCGACCACCTGGTGGCGCAGACCATTCAGACCTTCAAATATCTGAAGGATGTCGATCTGCCTGACGGATCGCTGGAGACCAATCAGTTCGGCCGTTTCCACCTGGAAAAGCAGGCGAGTTAGGATACGCGGCGATCAATACATCGCCGCGCCGCCATTCACATCGATGATTGTGCCGGTCATGAAACGGGAATCGGGACCGCACAGGAAGGCGGCCGCCAAGGCGACTTCCTCCGCCGTTGCGACCCGTCCCAGCGGAATACCTTCGCCGTCCTTTACCCAACTGTCGTAGTTCTTTTCCGCACGCAGCATGTCCGTATCCGTCGGGCCGGGGGCCAGCGTGTTGACCAGGATGTCGGGCGCCAGTTCCCGGGCTAGGGCGCGTGTGAGGGTGATGACCCCGCCTTTGCTGGCGCAATAGGCGGCATATTCAGGCCGACCTAGATGGCCGAGTTCGGAGGCGACGTTGACGATGCGCGGTTTCTCCGCATCTGGCATGCCTTTGCGGAAATAGGGCAGGGCGGATTTGGCCGTCAGGAACACACCGCGCAGATTGATCGCGATGACGCGGTCGAAATCCTCCATCGTCGTCTCCGCGAGAGGTTTCTCAACCATGATGCCCGCATTGCTGACGACCCCGTCCAATCGGCCATGGGTTTCGTGAAGCGCGGCGAAGGCGGCTTTGACCGAGGTTTCGTCGGTGACGTCGCAGGCTATGGCTTCACGACCTGCCGCGGCGGCGGGATCGATATCGAACGCGACAGCGATTGCGCCACGCGCGTTCAGGACGGAACAGACCGCTGCGCCGATGCCTCTGGCGCCGCCGGTCACGGCGAAGACCTTGCCGGAAAGCGGCAAGCTTTCAGTGGACTGAGTTGTCATCGACTAGGCGACTTCCCTGGTTTTGATCGCATCGGGTTTTTCCGACCCGGCGGGTGTCTCATCGCTGATAACCGCATGTTCCATCTTTCCGGCCCATTTCAGGAAGATGTCCTCCATGCTCTGTTTTTCTTCACTTTCGTCCGGGTCGAGAGGCGCCTTGCGGGTGGGGTCCAGGCGGATGTCGTGGACGATAGTCGATCCATAGGCTTCGGGTGCCTGCGGATCCTGTCGGGTCTTGTCGACCATCAGGATGCGGGTGCCCAGCGTGAAGGCTTCCTGGATATCGTGGGTTACCATCACGATGGTCATCTTGTTGGCGCGCCACAGATCCAGGATCAGTTTATGCATCGACTTCTTGGTGCTTTGGTCGAGCGCGCCGAAGGGTTCGTCCAGCAACAGCACTTTCGGTTCCATGATCAGGGCCTGTGCAATGGCAAGACGCTGTTGCATGCCGCCGGATAGCTGGGCCGGATATTTCTCCGCCGCATCCGCCAATCCGACCTGTTGCAGCAATTCCATCGCTCGGTCGCGAAGCTGCGCCTTTCTTGATCCGAACAGGCATCCGGCAAACCGCGATTGGCGAAAACTGGGGCCGGCCATGACATTGGCCAATACGGTCTTGTGAGGGAAAACGGAATAGCGCTGAAACACGACTCCACGGTCAGCCTGGGGCTCCACATCGATCGGTTCGCCATCGATCAATATCTCGCCGCGCGTCGGTGTTTCCTGGGACAACAGCATACGCAGAAGCGTGCTCTTGCCGGCGCCCGAGGACCCCAGGATCAGGCAGAACTCGTGATCTGGCAGCGTCACGTTAACCCGTTCCAGCACCGGGACGCCGTTATATTCCTTGAAGACGTTATTGATCGTGATCTCGGTCATATCGCGTCGTTCCTTTGCCGGTTCATCGAATGTGGTGCCAACGGCACAAGGCGCGCGAGCCTAGCATCAACAGGTAATCCATCAGGAAGGCCAGGAGGGTTATCCAGGCGACATAGGGCAGGATGACATCCATGGCGAGATAACGCCGGACGAGGAAGATCCGGTATCCCAAACCGCCTTCCGAAGCGATTGCCTCCGCGGCGATCAGGAACAGCCAGGTTGCGCCCAGCATCAGGCGCAGCGAGTCGATCAAGCGCGGCAGGATCTGCGGGAAAACAACGTGGATCAGGATCTGCCAACTCGATGCGCTCAAAGTCTGCGCCTTGACGATCTGTTCTTTCGGGATGGCGACGGTCGCCATGGCCATGTCGCGGACCAGAAAAGGGGCGACGCCGAAGATGATCAGGACGATCTTCGAAAGTTCGCCCAATCCGAAAATGATGAAAAGGATCGGAAGGACGGCCAGCGGCGGGATCAGCGAGAAGGCCGCCATGAACGGACCGAACAACCGATTTAGATACGGCAGCAGACCGATCGGCAGGCCAAGGACAACCGCAATGACGGTCGAAATCGAAAGGCCGAGAAAAATACGCTGCAGGCTGATGAGCGTATCCGTCCAGAAAACATATTCGCCCGTGCGCCTGTTCTCGGTGAAGGCCAGGGAATTGATCGCATCGACGAAGGCTTGCAGCCCCGGCATCAGCTTGTCGTCCGGATTGGCGCTCAACCGTGCGTCGGACCCGATGAAATAGACGCCGAGGAGAAAAGCGAACGGCACGATCGCCAGAAGCAGACCGCTATGCCGGTCCGGGACGTAATTAATGGCGCGACGCATTTCCGTGACCTTTGTCCTGCGCGTTGACGTAAAGAATGGGGCGATCGCGGAAGCCGACGCAGCCGAGGCCCTGGCTGCGCCAGCGTTCCTGACGACCGGCGATCAGAGCTCGCCCTTCACGGCCATTTCGGTGAAGGAGGAGTCGATGCGCAGCTGGATGTTACCCTTGTCCCCCAGGACAGTGCCGTCCGGGAATTCGATGCCGATGAAATCAGCCGAGGCGGCGGCTTCGCCGAACAGACCGACATCGTAGGAGAAGGTGCGAACGAAATCCCAGGTCTTCTGATGACGTTTGGAATTCATCAGGTCGAGGGCTTCGGCGGGATCGTAGTACATCTTGGTGCTGGCGAGCTGGGCCTTGTATTCATCGACGGAACCGCCGGACGCGTCGGCGAGGTCCGCGATCATGGATTCGGCCGCGGCGTCGCCGCCATTCATGATTGCCATGGTTTCATACCAGGCACCGACCAGGGCTTTGGCGACGGCGGGGTTCTCCTTGACCGTCTTCGTATGCATCAGCATGACGTCGACAATCTCCTCCGGCGTGGATGCGCTGTCGAAGATGCGCTTGGTGCCGGCGACCTTGGTTTCCATTTGCAGCAGCATCGGGTTCCAGGTGACGGCATGCTGGATTTCATCCGACCCCATATAGGCCGGCGCGATATCCGCGTCGGTGATGTTGACGGTCTTCACGTCGCGCAGGGACAGGCCGTTCAGTTCCAGGGCCCGGGACAGCAGATAGTGCGACACGGTCAGCTCAAAGAGGTGAATGGTTTCACCCTTCAGCGACTTGATGTCGGTAATGTTCTTGGAAAGGATCCCGTCATTCCCGTTCGAGAAGTCACCGGCGAGAACGATGGAGGTGTCGACGCCGCTGGCGGCGGGGATGGTCAACCCGTCCATCGAGGCGACGGCCATGCCGTCAATCTCTCCGGCGGTGAACTGGTTGATGCCGCCGACATAGTCGTTGACCTGGATGACCTCGATATCGACACCATATTTCTTGGCCCATTTGTCGAGAATGCCGCTTTTCTCCATCCAGCCATACGGCATGAAGCCGACATAGATGTTGTAGGCGAATTTATAGGTTTTCGCTTCGGCGGCACCGACGGCGCCGGTCATCAGGGCGGCGGCGATGGCCACGGCCGACGCCATCTTCCCCACCGAGAACCTCTTCAGCGATTTCTTGTTGGTCAGCATTGCAAATACTCTCCTTCTCCACAGATCGCGGGTTGAGCCCCGCGTGAAACTCGGCTTGTGGGCCGTCTCACTTCCCCGTCCGTCCGGCGCACTTTTTTGCTTGCGGCGCCTTGGTTCGAACCTGTCGTCAAATCTGTTGCTCGGCGGCCACGGGACCGCAGGCATGCGGGACATCCGGCCAGCCCTCGGCCAGTGCCGTTTCGATCCAATTCTCCAAATCTTCGACGATGGTCCGAACCATCATCTCGCCGTCTTCGGCGCTGGATTCTGTCGGTCTGCCGACAACACCGTTCGGGGTCGTAGCCGGCATGGCATAGGAAAAGACCTTGCCCGGCGTGACGTCGCCGACATCTTCGGCGTGGTCCGGGCGCACCATTTCCGGGCGCAGATGCATCAGGATCGAGGTCTCGCCCCGATTGGCGTGAATATCGTCGCCGTCGCGCAGATAGAGGTCCCGCGCCCGGCGGGAGATTTCCCACAGCCCCATGGTCGCATAACGGCAATCGGGGAACTCATAGCGGAGTTGAAGGATTGCGCTTTTCAGCGGCGGGTCGTTTGTCGCGTGCCCTGACAGCAGAAGCACCTTGCGGATGCGGTTTTTTGCCAGCCAGCGGCACGACTCCAGGACGACCTGAGTCAATGTCATGGGGTGGAGCGAGAGCGTTCCGGGCCATTTGTCCGTATGGCCGAGCGAGCATCCATAGGGGATGCCGGGTAGGACCAAGGCACCGCTTTTCTCTGACGCCAGAACGGCGATGGTCTCTGCCGAGACCGTGTCGCAACCGGTCGCCAGATGAGGGCCGTGCTGCTCCGTCGCGCCAACCGGCAGGATGGCCAGATCAATGCCCGACGCGATGGCGTCGCCGATCTCGGTGCTGGTCATCAGATCCCAACGGGGCATGTAAACTCCTACGCGGTTTCGAGCCCATTGCCGGTGCCGATATGGCTGTTTCGGCAAAACGCGGATGAAGAGGGAAGAGCAATGGATATGCCAGCCCGGTTCTGTTTGAATTTGTTCGGTTTTTTCGGTTGAGGGTAGGCGTTCTGCCTAAACTTTGAACTGATTCATTTTTTCGAATGGTCAAAAAATAGGCATGATTAAAAAATGGACATTTACCCGGGTAGTCCGGATCAATGTGCCGGCCTACAGAAATCAACGGCTTGGCTTCTATTCGGCGCTGAGGCGCGGCAATGGCCCTCTTTTTGCTGAAACTTCCCCAAATCCATTGAACCTGTTTTTGGGGGTGCCAAATGAGCGAAGCGAGTGTGAATGACCCGGCCTTGATTGCCGAAACGAAGCGGAAACTGGAGGAGTTGGGGGTCAAATACTGCTTCGCCGCCTATGTCGACGTGAACGGCGTGCCGAAGGCCAAGACGGTTCCGATCGACCGGTTCGAAAAAATGGCCAAGGGCTCCGAACTGTTCACCGTGGGGGCGATGGATGGGATGGGTCTGGTCGGTCCCGAGCAGGACGAATGCGCGGCCGTCCCGGATTTGAGCTCCATGACCGTTCTGCCTTGGGACAAGCGCTTCGCCTGGTTTGCGGCCGACCTTTACTATCACGGAGAGCCCTATGCGAACTGTTCCCGTACCATTCTGAAAAAGGCGGTCGCGGAAGCCGCGAAGCAGGGCTACGTCTTCAACCTCGGCGTCGAGACGGAGTTCTACGTCTATCGCAAAACGGAAGACGGCATCGAACCTGTTCAGGAACGACGGTTCAAAGGGCCTTGCCCGGCCTATGACGTCAACCAGACGGTTCTGGGGTCGGTGTTCCTGGACCCGCTGGTGACCGCAATGAACGAACTGGGCTGGGGCGTCTATTCCTTCGACGCGGAAGGCGGGCACGGCCAGTTCGAAACCGATTTCGACTATGCCGATGCATTGACCATGGCCGATCGCGTCACCTTCTTCCGCTTGATGGCAAAGTCGATCGCATCCCAGATGGGATTGGTGGCCTCCTTCATGCCAAAGCCGTTCTCCACCGACTTCCGATCGGGCGCGCATTTCAATATGTCGCTGGCCGATGCCGAGACCGGCGTGAACCTGTTCGATCGTGACGCGATGGGGACGGGCGCGCTGGCGGAAAAGCACGGTATCGCTTTCCCGGATCTGGGATATCATTTCGTGGCGGGGCTGTTGGATCATGCCCAAGCGCTGTCGGCGATTACCTGTCCGACGCATAACTCATACAAGGGATTGCTGGCTCAGGGCGCCATGCCGGACATGAGCTGGGCGCCGGTGCTGCGCTGTTACGGCGACAATAACCGGTCCGCCATGCTGCGCCTGCCGATGAGCCGCCCCTGTATCGAGAACCGCGCACCGGACATGTCGGCCAATTTCCATCTTTCCGCCGCCTTGTCCCTGAGCGCCGGCCTGGAGGGCATCGCCAAGAACGCCGATCCGGGCAGACCGTTCAACCAGAACCTTTATCAAAGCCTGGGCAAGGCGTCGGCCAAGGGCGTTCACAAGGTGAAGGGGGGGGCCATCCGCCGTTTGCCGCGCACGTTGCTGGAGGCACTGGAAGGGTTCGAGATCGACCCGCTGGTCGCCGAGACGTTCGGCGCCGAGTTCCGCGATATCTATCTGGACTTCAAGATGAAGGAATGGGAGCGCAGCTTCTATACGGTGTATGCGGAAGAACGCGAAGAGATGCTCGAGTTTCTGTGAGGGCGTTTAACCCTCCATCCTGCATTCCGGCGACGCTGCCGCGTCCGGCGCCAGTCAGGGATTGAGGGTTTCCGCATCGGTGCGGGAAGGCTGGCCGCCATGCGGCTGGGCCGGCCCGTCGGTCATGTTGCCGCGGACCATGTTCAAGAAGGCGCCGGCGCTGGGGGAGAGAATCTGTCCGGCACGCCAAATCAGGCCGATCCGCCGCTCGGTTCCGAAATCCGAGATCGGTCGTTGAACGAGGTTCCAGTTCCCCAGAACGGGAAGCGTGAGTTCGGGCAAAGCGGTGACGCCCAGACCCTCGCTGACGAGCGCACCAGCGGTAGCCAAATGGGACACCTCGTATTGCGGTTCCAGCGGATGACCGATCCGCTGGCAGGCCCAGTCGACCAACTCGCGGACGCTGGTGCCCTTCGCCATCGCGATGAAGGGCATCTCCACGATCTCCTGCCAGGAATAGGGGCGGGCTTCTGACAGGGCGCTGTCCGGTGTGCCGATGGCGATGAACCGGTCCTCCATCAAGCGCAGGAAGGATAGCCGACCGCGCGGGCTCACCGTGGCGGCGGTAAAGCCGATATCCGCCTCTCCGTTTTCAACGGCATGGAGGACGCTGTCCGACAAGGCGTCCAGGACGACCACGTCGACCTTGGGATGCGCCGCCTTGAACCGGGTCAGCAGGCGCGGCAGCAGGCCGGCCGTGACGGACGGCAGGCCGGCGATGACAAGCCTGCCGTTTCGGGCGGCGAGATAGTCGCGGAAATCGGTCATTTCCAGATCGGCGACATTCAGCATCCGCTCTGCCATTGTCGCGAAAGCCACTCCCTGGTCGGTCGGTGATACGTTGCGCGTGTCCCGGTTGAACAGGCGCGCGCCGACGCTCTCCTCCAACCCCACGATTTGACGTGACAGTGCCGAAGGGGACAGGCCGATTTCTTCCGCTGCCCGGCGAAACGATCCATGGCGGAAGACGGCCATGAAAGCCTGGCAGTCGCGTAGATCAGGATAATTGCGCATAACGCAACAATTATAAAATAAATCGAAACTCACGCAATAAACTTTCAAGGATATCGTTTCGTGTGAACCTGGATTACAGGTCGAATATGGGAGGAAATCATGAATTCAATTACCCGGGCGCTGTTCGGCGCCACCGTGGCATTTTCTGTTGCCGGCACCGCGTTTGCAGCGGACAAGAATCTGTTGATCGGCTCTACCTCGGCATCGTCCAGCCATTACGGCTACTTCGTCGCCGTCGGCCAGTTGATCAACGATAAGGCTGATGGCTTGAGCTCGACCGTCGTCGAGACCGGCGCGACGCTGGACAATATCCGCCGCATGGAACGCGGACAGGTCGACCTCGGCCTGGTGACCACGAATGTTGTGCAACACGCCGTTTCCGGGACGAAAAAGTTCGATGGCAGGCCGCAGAATCTCTCCCTGCTTTGGGTCTATACGGGGGCGCCGCAGAATGTCGTGACCCGCGCGGACGCGTCGGTTGAAAACCTGGAGGGGTTGAACGGTGTACGGTTCAATCCGGGGATCAAAGGCTCCGCGACCGAAGCGACGACTGAAGCCGTCTTCTCGACGCTCGGCCTTTCGGCGGACTATGTCCGCGGGTCGACCACCGATATCGTCAGCGCCATCAAGGACAATCGCGTTGCGGGCTATGTGAAGTCCGGCGCGGGTCTGAAGCTCGATTCATCGACCATGGACATCGCGACCCAAACGCCGATCCGGATCCTGGGATTGAGCGATGCCCAGGCCGATAAGCTGATTGCCGAGATGCCGGACATTTCCGTCGTCGACATTCCGGCCGGCGCGGCGGACGGCATTCCCGCCTACAAGACCTGGAGCTTCGGCGTCGGTGTCGCCGCCGGGCCGGAAATGTCCGAAGAGGATGCCTACAAGATCGTGAAGGCGATCATGGAGGACACCTCCGTTCAGGGGAACGCCATGGCCAGCGTGAAGGGCGTGAACCTCGCGGAGCTGACCCTGCAATACGGGACGGTGCCGCTGCATCCGGGGGCCGCGAAATGGTTCACCGAGAACGGCTATGAATTGCCGGCCAAGCTGAAACCAGCCAATTGATCCGGACGGGACGGCTGAGATCATGTTTGAGCGAGTACAGCAGGGCTTGGCCGTCCTGGTCGGTTGTTTCGTCTTCTACACGGCGGCAACCGGCCCCTTTGAAGGCCTGATCCAACGCGCCGTTTTCCTCGCCCTGGTGACGGCGCTGGGTTTCACGCTGTATCCCTTGGGCAAGGGCAGGAAGTGGCGGCCGGTCGGCGCGGCGGTCGACCTCCTATTGACCGGCGCCTCCGTGGCAGCCTGCGCCTATATCGTTGTGCATTACGACAGGATCATGACGACCCTGCCCTGGGCGGAGACGGTGGACATCGCCCTCACGGCGGGACTGGTGGTCGCGCTGCTCGAATTGGGCCGCCGGACCGTCGGACCGATCTTTCCGATCCTGGTGTCGGCGGGAATCGCTTACGCGCTGTTCGGCAACCATCTGCCCGGTCCGCTGCAGCATCGCGGTTTCGATATAGCCTTTGTGACGGAGACGATCTTTCTGGGCGACCTGGGTGTCTGGGGCATGCTGACCGGCGTCGCCGCCACGGTGATCGCCGCCTTCGTCCTGTTTGGGGCTCTGCTGTTGCATACCGGCGGCGGGCAGGCCTTCATGGACCTCGCCATGCGCCTCGGCGGTCGACAGCCGGGCGGGGCCGCCAAGATCGCGACGATTGCCAGCGGCCTGTTCGGTATGATCTCCGGCTCCGCCGTCGCCAATGTGGCGACGACGGGTAATTTCACCATCCCGATGATGAAAAGGCTTGGCTATCCGGCCCCGCTGGCCGCGGCGGTCGAAGCCGTCGCCTCGACCGGCGGCCAGATCGCACCGCCGATCATGGGGGCGGCCGCCTTCGTAATGGCTGAAATTCTGGGTGTCTCCTATCTCACCATCATCCTGGCGGCGATCATTCCGGCGGTGCTGTTCTATGTCTCCGTCTTCGTTACCGTGCATATGCTCGCCTTGCGCCGATCCCTGGCCGTCGTGCCGGACGATGAACTGCCGCCCTGGGCCGAAATTGTGAAGCCGCGCCGGGTCCTGCCGGTGCTTTGTGCTCTCGGCGGGCTCGGCATCGGGATCTGGCTCGGCAGATCGATTTCAACCGCGGCCTTCTACGGTATATGCGGCCTGCTGCTGGCTTTCGTTCTGGTGCGTGTCGGGCAGACCCCGACGCGTGAATTGATCAGGATGGTGGTGGACGGATTGGCCGATGCGGGCCGCGGCATGGTGATCATCGGTGTGTTGCTGGGTGGGGCGCAGATCCTTGTCTCCATGATCAACATGACCGGGATCGGCGTCACGCTGTCGTCCCTGATCGTCACGCTGGCGGGCGATTCCGTCATTCTGGTCTCCCTGATCGTCGGGCTTGTCTGCCTGGTGATGGGAATGGGGTTACCGACGACGGCCGCCTATGTTCTGGTCGCGGCCGTTCTGGCGCCGGCGATGACCGCGGTCGGGGTCGATCCGCTGGCTGCGCATCTATTCGTCTTTTATTTCGCCACCATCTCCGTCATCACGCCGCCCGTCTGCGTTGCGGTATTCGTCGGCGCCGGTATCGCCAGAACGGATTGGTTGCCCGCCGCGATCGAAGCGGTACGGTTGGGGGCGGTGACCTATATCGTGCCGTTCACGCTTCTTCTGTATCCGGGCATGACCATGCGCGGCGGTGTGCTCTCAATTTTTGAGGCGGTGATATCGGGACTGGTTCTGGTGGTCTCCGTGCCGGGACTGCTTTCGGGCACGCGGTTCAGCGGCGTGCGGTTGGTGGATATGGGGTTGTACGGCGCGGCCATCGCGGTGGCCATATGGCCGAATCCCATGGGACCGTTCCTGGCTGGCGCGATCCTGATCGGTGGAACTCTAATCGGGCGTCGACGTAGGGAAGTGTTGCAATGAAGACAGTAAGGATCGGATCGGGTGCCGGTTTCGCGGGGGACAGGATAGAACCGGCCGTCGAATTGGCGGAAAAGGGCGAACTGGATTACCTCGCATTCGAATGCCTTGCAGAGCGTACGATCGCACTTGCTCAGCAAGAAAAAATGCACGATCCGTCAGCTGGTTATGACGGAATGCTCGTCCGGCGCCTGAAGGCCGTGCTGCCGGCGGCGCGGGCGAAGGGCACGAAAATCATCACCAATATGGGGGCCGCCAATCCGAAGGCCGCGGCCGAGGCGGCCCAACGCGTCGCCAGGGAGATGGGATTGAAAGGGCTGCGGATCGCCGCGGTCACGGGCGATGACGTCCTCGACCTGATCCTGCAGGGGGATTACCGCCTGGACGGTGATGGCCGGCCGGTTTCCGAACTCGGCAACAAGCTGGTGTCGGCCAATGCCTATACCGGGATCGAGGGGATCGTGGATGCACTGGAACAGGGCGCCGATATCGTCATCACGGGCCGCGCCGCCGACCCCGTGCTTTTCCTTGCACCGCTGGTACATGAATTCGGTTGGGCGCGTGACGATTGGTCCGCCCTCGGGCGTGGTACCCTGGTCGGACATTTGCTGGAATGCGCCGCCCAGGTGACCGGCGGTTATTTCGCTGATCCCGGGGTCAAGGATGTGCCGGATATGCTGCATATCGGTTATCCGCTCGCCGAGGTGCGGGCGGATGGCGGCGCGGTGATCACGAAGGTGGCGGGCAGCGGCGGCGTGGTGTCGACCGCGACCTGTACGGAACAACTGCTCTACGAAGTTCACGATCCCTCCACCTATTTCCAGCCCGATGTGGTGGCGGATTTCTCGAAAGTGACGTTCACCCATGACGGTCCGGACCGCGTCGTCATAGACGGGGCCGCGGGCGCTAAGCGGACGGGCCTGCTGAAAGTCTCTGTCGGATATGTGGACGGCTGGATCGGCGAGGGGCAGATCTCCTATGCCGGACCGGCGGCGGAGGAACGGGGACGCCTCGCGATCGACCTTGTCGAGCAGAGGCTGGCGGCGCTGGGTCCGAAGGTGCTGGAAAGCCGCGGTGAGTTGATCGGCGTGAATTCCGTGCTGCCGGGCAATGTCTCCCAGGCCCCGCCGCGCGAGGTCCGGGTGCGGTTCGCCGCCCGCTGCGAAAGCCGCGAGGATGCGCAGAGGATCGGGGAGGAGGTGGAAAGCCTCTATCTCAACGGTCCTTACGGCGGGGGCGGGGTCACCAAACAGGCGCGGGAAGTCGTCGCCATCGCCTCGACCTTTATTCCGGAGACGCTGGTCTCCCAGACAGTGACGATGTTGGAGAGCTGAGATGCAGTTGCGCGACATTGCTCATTCCCGCACCGGCGACAAGGGGGATACATGTAATATCTCCGTCATCGCCTATCGTGCCGAGGATTGGCCCCTGATCTTGAGTGAGGTGACGGCTGAACGCGTGGCCGCGCATTTCGGGCCCGTCATGGGCGGAGACGTGGTTCGCTATGAACTGCCGCAGCTTCACGCCCTAAATTTCGTGCTGCGCGGCGCACTTGCCGGCGGGGTCACCCGCTCGCTCGCGCTGGATGCCCATGGCAAGGCTTTGGGCTCCACCATCCTGGATATGGAGATTGGTGAGTAGGGCGCGGTAAATCTTCATAAGACACTACTTGCCGTGCGGTTTTGCAGGATACAGCATACCGGCGCGGTACGGCCCTGGCGGGCTGAAGCCGGCATGGATTTTTACCTGAGGGACGCCGGATGTCAGGACCGATCGAGAGCGATGACCTGCAAGCGTGGCATGCGGAGAACGCTCTGGCGGCGTTGGAGCGCTTTGGCGTCGGTTCGGGCGGCTTGTCATCCGCCGAGGCGGCCCGGCGCCTTGATACCTATGGCTTGAACCGCCTGCCAGAAGCGGCGAAACGCGGTCTGCTGGTCCGGCTGCTGCTGCAGTTCCATAACGTTCTGATCTACGTGTTGCTGGGATCCGCCGCGATCACCGCCATTCTCGGCCATTTCGTCGATATGGGGGTCATCCTGGCGGTTGTGCTCGCCAATGCGGTGATCGGCGTCATTCAGGAAGGCAAGGCGGAAAAGGCGATGGATGCCATCCGTCGCATGTTGGCCCTGCAAGCTTCCGTCATACGCGATGGCCGGCGTCAGACCGTGGAAGGCGAGAAACTCGTTCCGGGCGATGTCGTGCTGCTGGAGGCGGGGGCCAAGGTGCCCGCGGATATGCGCCTGCTGGAAGTCGCGGGGCTGAAAATCCAGGAAGCCATTCTGACCGGCGAATCCGTGCCGGTGGAAAAGAGCGTCGACCCGGTGAGCGTTGACGCGGCGCTGGGCGATCGCGCCTGCATGGCCTTCAGCGGCACCATGGTGACCAGCGGCCTGGCGAGGGGGGTCGTCGTCGCGTCGGGCGGTGCGACGGAAATCGGCCAGATCAGCGGCATGCTCTCGAAGGTGGAGACGCTGACCACGCCGTTGATCCGGCAGATGAACGTCTTCGCGCAGTGGCTGTCCGTGGTCATCCTGGGCGTGGCGGCCCTGTTGCTTCTATTCGGTCATTTCGTTCGCAACCTGGATTTCGCGGAACTATTCATGGCCGTGGTCGGTCTTTCGGTCGCCGCGATTCCGGAAGGTCTGCCGGCGGTCCTCACCATCACGCTGGCGGTTGGCGTGCAGGCCATGGCCCGGCGCAATGCCATTGTTCGCCGCCTGCCGTCGATCGAGACGCTGGGGGCGGTATCGGTGATCTGCACCGACAAGACCGGCACGCTGACCCGGAACGAAATGATGGTCGCCTCCGTCGCCACGCAGGAGCATCTGTTTCTGCTGGAAGGCAACGGCTACGAGCCGAAGGGCACCATTCGTCTGCGCGGCGACAGCGTCGACGGGCCCGACCATCTGGTCTTGGAGGAAATCGGTCGCGTCGCGGCGCTCTGCAACGATGCCTCCCTGCATGACAGGGAGGGCGACTGGGCGGTCGAGGGCGACCCGATGGAAGGTGCCTTGCTCGCCCTCAGCGGCAAGATCGGTCTCGATCTGGCCGAGGGGGTCGCGAGTTGGAAACGCACCGACACCATTCCTTTCGACGCGAAACATCGCTTCATGGCGACCCTCCACCACGACCGGGAAGGCCATGCGGTGATTTCCGTGAAAGGCGCGCCGGAACGCATCCTGGAGATGTGTCGCGATCAGCGTACGGTCGACGGCGGCGTGACATCGCTTGACGCCGCCTACTGGCATGAGAAGGCCGAGGCGATCGCCGGGCTGGGGGAACGTGTGCTGGCGATCGCCGTGCGGGATGCGGATCAGTCCCACACCGTGCTGGAATTCGCCGATGTGGAAGGCCCGCTGACACTGCTCGGCCTTGTCGGTTTCATCGATCCGCCGCGCAGCGAGTCCAAGGCGGCGGTGGCGGAATGCCGCGGGGCCGGGATCGGCGTGAAGATGATCACCGGCGATCACAAGGGAACCGCCATGGCCATTGGTCGCCAGATCGGCCTGGACCACCCGGACGCCGTCCTGACCGGCGCAGACCTGGAACGGATGGACGATGATGCCCTCGCCGCGGCGGTGCTGGAAACCGATGTCTTCGCCCGGACCAGCCCGGAGGACAAACTGCGCCTTGTCATGGCGCTGCAATCCCACGGCATGACGGTCGCCATGACCGGTGATGGCGTGAACGACGCACCGGCCCTGAAGCGGGCCGATGCGGGGATCGCGATGGGCAGGAAGGGTAGCGAGGCGGCCAAGGAAGCCGCGGATCTCGTCCTCGCGGATGACAATTTCGCATCCATCGTTGCGGCGGTGCGGGAGGGGCGGACCGTCTACGACAATATCAAGAAGGTCATCAGTTGGACGCTGCCGACCAGCACCGGCGAGGCGATGACGATCATCGTCGCCCTGTTGCTCGGCATGACCCTGCCCGTGACGCCCATTCAAATCCTGTGGATCAACCTGATCACCGTTACGACACTCGGGATCGCGCTCGCTTTCGACCCGACCGAGGGCAATACCATGCTGCGGCGGCCCAGGCCGCGGAACCAGCCCTTGCTGACCGGGGACTTGGCCTGGCACATCGTGCTGGTCTCCATATTGTTCATCATCGGCGTTTTCGGGATCTACTTTTATGCCATCGAACAGGGGCATTCCCTGGAACTGGCCCGGACCCTTGCGGTCAACACGTTGGTAGTAATGGAAGCGTTCCAGCTGTTCTTCATACGCAACATGTATGGAGAGCGTCTGGGCTGGCGGACGCTCCGCGCAACCAATGTGGTCTGGATAACCGTCGCCACGGTCACGTTGGCGCAGGCGGCGATGACGTACCTGCCGCCGCTTCAGGCCGTCTTCGAAACTGAAGCGATGCCCCTGAAAGAGACCGTCATGATCTTCGGCATGGGCTTTGCCTTGTTCGCGGTCCTTGAAATCGAAAAACGGCTGCGTCACGGCCTGCGGTGGCGTGGGACGGAATAGGGGCAAAGCATCCCTTGCGCGACGCAGGCCCGGGCGATAGCGTCCCGGCACATCGCGTCGGAACACGGTTGAGCGGATCGGAATGCCTGCGTCATGAATGAAATACTGGCGTATGGCGGTCTCTTTCTTTCTGCCTTTGGGGCGGCGACCGTCCTGCCTATCCAGTCCGAGATCGTCTTTGTCGGCATGCAGGCGGCAGACTATGTGCCGTGGCTCCTGGTGCTCGTCGCAGGGGTCGGCAACACGCTCGGTGCCGTCGTGAACTGGTTTCTGGGGACCTGGATAGAACGGTTTCGGGACCGGCCCTGGTTCCCCGCCAAACAGAAGGCCCTGGACCGCGCCCAGCATTGGTACCACCGCTATGGCAAATGGTCGCTGCTGATGAGTTGGGCGCCCTTCATCGGCGACCCGCTGACCATTGTCGCGGGATTGATGCGTGAAAGGCTTCTGGATTTCGTAATCATCGTCACCATCGCCAAGTTCGGCCGATACATATTCCTGGCTTTGGTGACCGAGGGATTGATCCAGCTCTAGTGCTCTTCACTTTGTATCGATCGTCCGTATGCACGGGGTTCAGTCGTCGAGGTCGTCCAGGTCCTCATAGGGGAATGCGTCGACATCGTCGTAGGGCCAGCGATAGACGATGACCTCCGGCTCGTCGCTCTTCAGCTTTCCTTCTGAATAGGCCTTCAGTGCGGTCTCCGAGACCATGCTGGCGAATTCCGTCGCGATTTCGGCGATCGGAGCGCCGTTGCTAAGGATGTAGTCACGGCTATAGGCGGCCTGCTGAATGCGCATGATGCGCTGTCGAACGAAACCTGACAGTTCGGCGGCCATTACCTTCTTTTCAAGCACCGGCGGGATCAGTTCGCAGCCTTTGGCGAGCAGCAGGAACATCCAATGCTTGTATTCCTCGAAAGCCGGGGTCTCGTCGATGAAAGCCCCGAGTTCGACGAAATAGCCGGCTTTTTCCGCCGGCAATCCCGCCAAAGCCGATTTCAAGACCTGCTGATGGTTCATCCCACCCGTCCACTGTGATGCCAGTGCGGCCAGGATAACGATTTCTTCCGACGGGCAAAGGCGGCCGGAGACTCTTTTCGCTATTTTCTAATGTAATGCAGATCCTGAAAGCGATGGCGGAAGGCCGTCGCGTCGTCGACGGTGGCCGCAGGATCTTCCAACCCGCGTTTGATAAGATCGGCCAGCGGATCCATATCCGCGACCGTCATGCCCCAGCGAACGATTTCCGGCGTGCCGAAGCGCAACCCGTTCATGTCGCCGGGCACCGGGTCTATGGGCAGGCCAATTCCGCAGGTCAGGATATTGGCCTGGCGCAATTTCTTGGCCGCGGCCTGGCCGCCGCCGAAAGCTGCCGCTTCGATGGCGAACTGGTGGGAGGCTGTTGCTTGATTACCCGCGGTGAAGACTGGCAGGCCGCGTTTCTGCAACGCGGCTGCAAGGGCGGCCGCGGTGTCGACCATGGTTTCGGCATAGGCCTCGCCAAATTGCTTCCAATCCAGCAGGGAGAGGGCGAGCGCGGCCGATTTCGCGGCGTCGAAATTCGCCGTCAGACCGGGAAAGGCGATCTTGTCCAAGCGTTCCGCCAGTACCGCGTCGTTCGTGACGATCAGGCCGCCGGCCGGGCCGCCCAGGCTCTTATAGGTGCTCATCGTCATCAGATGCGCGCCTTCATCCAATGGATTGGGCCATGCCTTGCCGGCGATCATGCCGCAAAGATGCGCCGCGTCGAACAACAGGTAAGCCCCGACCTCGTCGCAGATGGCCCGGATCTCGGCGACCGGATGCGGATGCAGGTTCAAACTGCCGCCGATCGTGATCAGCTTGGGACGGACCTGTCGTGCCAAACGTCCTAGCGCGTCCAGATCGACCGTGTAACGCGCGGGATCGACGGGCGCGGCATGGATGTTCAGGCCGTAAAGACCCGCGGCCCCGGGCGCGTGATGAGTGACATGACCGCCGATGACGGCGGCAGGAACGATGATGTCGTCACCCGGCGCGCAGGTCGCCATGAAAGCGTAGAGGTTCGACAGCGCGCCGGAGGCAACTCGGATCTCCGCGAAACCGGCGTTGAAAACCTCTGCGGCGATTTCGGCGGCGATGACCTCTATCCGTTCGATCGCTTCGAGGCCCATCTCGTATTTGTCGCCGGGATAGCCGAGCGAGGGGCGGGAGCCGATGCCCGAGGACAAGACGGCTTCCGCTTTCGGGTTCATGACATTGGTGGCCGGATTCAGGTTGATGCAGTCACGGTCATGGATGTCGCGGTTCCAGGCGACCAACCGGTCGATTTCGGCTTCCTGCGCATCTGCGTCGAGCACAGCCGCCTCGGAGGCCACAGCGATCACGAAATCCTCTGTTTCCGCCGGCACCCAGCCGCGGCGCGTCAGTCTAGTCACGGGCAAATCCTGTCGAAATAGAAGGTGTTGTCTCGGTCGGTCAGCCTACACGCCGCCAAGGGCCGTGCCCAACCGGATTGTTCTTATTCGTGGCATCAAGTCCGTTTGTGCGAAGCGAGGAGAATACTGGTCTCCGTTGCGGCGATTCCGTCAATCAGGCGGATGCGCCGAAGTACTTCGTCGAAATCGGCAAGATTCGCCGTTTCCAGTTCCGCGACGATGTCCCAACGCCCGTTGGTCGCATAGATCGTCCTGACCTCCGGAATACCGCGCAACCGCCGCAACACGGTTTCCGCCGCCTTGCCCTCGACCTCGACCATCATGATCGAGCGCACGCCGCTCGGCGCCTCGGTCCCGGTCGTAATCGTGAAGCCCTGGATCACGCCCGTTTCGACCAATCTGTCGATCCGCGCCTTTACCGTCGCGCGCGATACGTTCAGGCGCTGCGCCAAGCTGGAGACGGGACTGCGGGCATCCGCGCGCAAGAGCGATATCAAGGCGTTGTCCAGATCATCCATGCCAATATGCCTATTATTGATCGTCAATTTGGTCAGTTTGATAGAAAAAATGCACAATTATCCGACTATATGCCGTCATATCCCTGTCGTACAAATGCTGTATGAGCATTGCCGAGAGGAAATACCCATGACAGCCGACATCCAATCCGGGGCGGAACAGAGCGCAGCGGACATCGTGCTGCTCGGTCTGCCCATTCAGGCGGGCACGCAGTTGCGCGGTTGCGCGATGGGGCCGGCGGCGCTGCGTACCGCCGGGCTGGCCGAATCGCTGCGGGACCTGGGACATCAGGTCGAGGATGCGGGCGATGTCGTCATCGCGCCGCAGCCGAACCGAACCCTCGAGGTTACGGCCTGGTCCAGGGCCGCCGACGCGAAAGCCTATGAAATCTCGCAAGGAAACAAATTCCCGATCTTCATGGGCGGGGATCACAGCATGGCCCTGGGGACGATCAATGCGATGGCGCGGCGTGCGCGCGATCAGGAACGCGATCTTGTCGTTCTGTGGCTCGATGCGCATTCCGATTACAACACGCCCGAAACCACACCCAGCGGGAACATTCACGGCATGCCGGTCGCCGGCCTGTGCGGCGAGCCGGGCATGGAATTCGTCTTCGAGGGTATGGACCGGGTGGGCGTCGCGCCCGCCGATTTTCATCTGTTCGGCATCCGCTCGGTCGACCGGATGGAACGGCAGTTGCTGTCCCGCCGCGGCGTATCGGTGATGGATATGCGCCTGATCGACGAGAAGGGGGTTTCCTATCTGATCGGCGGTATCTTGGAAGAGGTGGAGATGCGCGACGCCATGCTGCATGTCAGCCTGGATGTCGATTTTCTCGATCCTTCGATCGCGCCGGCGGTCGGTACCACCGTGCCGGGCGGCGCGACCTATCGCGAAGCGCATCTGATCATGGAGATGCTGAGCGATTCCGAATTGGTCACCTCGATGGATCTGGCGGAGTTGAACCCCTTCCTGGACGAGCGTGGGAAGACCTCTCTTCTGCTCGTCGATCTGGTCACCAGTTTGTTCGGCAAGAAGATCATCGACCGCGCCCCGCAGGACGTTAACCGCATGCAGGGCCCAGATTGGACCTACGCGGCCTGATCGATCCAAACGCGCGGTAAATTCAGTCAGAGTAGGAGAGTATCATGCCTTCCGCAGCCATGCAGGAAACCGGCGTCGCAGACCAATTGATCCGGACGGAAAAGCTTCTCGGCGCGCATAACTACAAGCCGATCGATGTCGTGCTCAGCCGCGGCGAAGGGGTGTATCTGTGGGACGTGGACGGTAACCGGTATCTGGATTGCCTGTCCGCCTATTCGGCGGTGAACCAGGGCCACTGCCATCCGAAGATTCTGGAAACCATGGTCGAACAGGCCGGAAAGCTGACGCTGACCTCGCGCGCCTTCCGGAACGATCAACTGGCGCCTTTTTACGAGGAAATCGCGGAACTGACCGGGTCCCACAAGGTTCTGCCGATGAATTCCGGTGCGGAAGCGGTGGAAAGCGCCATCAAGGCGGTCCGGAAATGGGGCTATGAAGTAAAGGGCGTGCCCGAGGACAAGGCGGAGATTATCGTCTGCTCAAACAATTTCCACGGCCGTACGCTGGGGGTGGTCGGGTTTTCCACCGATCCCGTGGCTCGCGGCGGATTCGGTCCCTTTGCGCCCGGCTTCAGGGTCGCCGCGTTCGGAGACATCGAGGCGTTCAAGGCGGCGATCACAGACAATACCGTCGCCTTCCTGGTCGAACCGATCCAGGGCGAAGCCGGCGTCATCATCCCGCCCGAGGGTTACCTGCGGCAGGTCCGCGAGATCTGCACCGAACGCAACATCACGCTGATCCTCGATGAAATTCAGACGGGCCTGGGTCGGACCGGCAAACTGCTCGCCGAAGAGCATGAGGGGATTGTGGCGGATGTGACCTTGGTCGGGAAGGCCCTGTCGGGTGGGTTCTATCCGGTCTCGGCCGTACTCTCTAACAGTGACGTCCTCGGCGTTTTGCAGCCTGGGCAGCACGGGTCCACCTTCGGCGGCAACCCGTTGGCCTGCGCCATTGCGCGCACCGCCATGCGGGTCCTTGTCGAGGAGGGAATGATCGAGAACTCCGCCAAGCAGGGGGCCTATCTCAAGGAAAGCCTGGAAGGCATTCGCGCCAATGCGGTGCGTGAGGTACGCGGCCGCGGATTGATGATCGCCGTCGAACTGGATCCGGAAGCTGGCGGCGCGCGGCGCTATTGCGAGGCTTTGAAGGACAAGGGAATCCTCTGCAAGGACACGCATGAGCATTCGATCCGCATCGCACCGCCATTGGTGATCGACCGCGGGCAGGTCGACTGGTGCCTGGAGCAGTTCGAATCCGTTCTCACCGCGCTCGACTGAGTTTCGTTCCCTGACATGCGGGAACAGGTCCTGGAACCCGGATGACGCCACGGAGTAATTGCCCTTCGCGCCGCGATTTGTTAGCGAACCGAACTGAGTTTCTTTTGATCAGGGGATAAGGCGATGCCCAAGGTTATCTACAGGCAACATGACGGGTCCGAGGAAACGGTTGATGTCCGGGCAGGGACCAGTTTGATGCTGGGGGCGTTGACGAATGGCGTCGAAGGCATCGAGGCGGAATGCGGCGGGTCCTGCATGTGCGCTACGTGCCACGTTTATGTGGACGAAGCCTGGCTCGACAAGCTCCCGAAAGTGCAGGTGCTGGAAGACGAGATGCTGGATGATACGGCTGCCGAGCGGAAGCCGAATAGCCGCCTCAGCTGCCAGATCGAGATGAGCGACGCGCTGGACGGAATCGTCGTCGAAATGCCGGAAACCCAGATCTGATGGCGGCGGACGAAACAGCGGGCCTTGTCGTCATCGGCGGGTCCCATGCCGGACACCAAGTGGCGATCGCAGCGCGTGGCGCCGGTTTCGAAGGCCCGATCACGGTGCTGAGCGACGAACGCGAACTGCCCTATCAACGCCCGCCCTTGTCGAAAGCCTATCTGATGGGCAAGCAGCCGCGCGAAGCGCTGCTTTTCCGTCCGGCCGGTTTCTATGAAGATCAGGGCATTGATATGCGGCTCGGTGTCGCCGCCACCACGATCGACCGGGCAGGGCACACGGTCACCTGCGACAACGGGACGGTCCTGCCATATCGGAAGCTGGTGATCGCAACCGGCACCCGGGTCCGTCCGCTCACCGTTCCCGGCGCGGAACTCGGCGGTGTTCACTATATTCGAACGCTGTCCGATATCGATGCGATCATGGCCGAACTGGATCGGGTGAAATCGGTCGTCGTCATCGGCGGCGGGTTCATCGGCCTGGAAGGCGCCGCCGCCCTGAAGACCATGGGGCGCGACGTTGCCGTTGTCGAGCTGGCCGACCGTCTCATGGCGCGCGGCGTCGGGAAGACGGTCAGCGGTTATTTCGCCGACCATCACCGCGAACAGGGAATCGATTTGCGTCTGTCGACCGGGGTCGAAAGCCTTGCCGGCGAGAACGGTCATGTCACCGGTGTCGTGCTTGGCGGCGGGGAAGTTCTTGCGGCGGATCTTGTGATCGTCGGGATCGGCGTATTGCCGAATCAGGAAATCGCGGCCGAGGCCGGGATCGATTGCGCCAACGGAATCATCGTCGATCAATTCACCCAGACCAACGACCCGGATATCCTTGCCGTGGGGGATTGCGCCCAGTTCGAAGGCCGCTTCTACGATGGGCCGCTGCGCCTTGAATCCGTGCAGAACGCGACCGATCAGGCGCGAACGGCCGGCGCCACTGTGGCCGGAGAAAAGAAACCGTATGACGCCGCGCCCTGGTTCTGGTCCGATCAGTTCGACCTGAAACTTCAGATGACCGGCATCACCGCCGGGTATGACAAGGAGATCATCCGCGGCGATGTTGCGGCGGGGGAATTCTCGGTGTTCTACTTCAAGGGCGACAAATGGCTGGGGACCGACACCGTGAACCAGCCGTCCAACCATATCGCCAGTCGCCGCTTGCTGGATGCGGGCTATGCCCTGACGCAGGCGGAAGCGGGGGACGAGGGGCTCGCCCTGAAGGAATTGGTCAAGGCTGCGCGCAAGGCCGGCTAGGGAACATCCAACCGTTCCGCCGACCGATAGCAAGAAAAGAGAAGGGGAGGCGGACAGGTGAAGATCACCAAAATCGAAAGCCGTGTATACGGCCACGACATGCCAAAGATGGGCTACAGCCAGGCCTGGTTCACACGCCGGTCCTGTCATTTGGTGCGCGTGGAAACCGATGAAGGCCTGGTCGGCGTCGGTGAGGTCTTCGGCGCGGGCAATGTCGCGCTCGGCAACAAGGCGATCGTTGAACAGGTGATCCAACCCATGTTGCTGGGCGAAGATCCGCTCGCCCGGCAGTATCTTTGGCACAAAGTCTACAATGCGTTGCGCGATCACGGCCAGAAGGGCATGCCGCTGCAGGCGCAATCGGCGATCGACATCGCCTTGTGGGACATCGCCGGTCAGGCGACGGGCCTGCCGCTGGTGAAGCTGCTCGGCGGCCCCTGCCGGGAAGAGGTCACGGTCTATGGATACGGCATGATGCTGCGGGAGGAGGAGGACCTTGAGGCCTCCTTCGCCGATGAAGCCGCCGCTATTGCCGATATGGGTTTCAAATGCACCAAGATGAAGATCGGCATGGGGCCGAAGAAGGACGTCAAACTGATAGAGGCCGTCCGCAATGCCATCCCCGAGGAGATGGGCCTCGGCGTCGACGCGAACCATGCCTATGCCTTCAAGGACGCGATGTATGTCGGGGCGGCGATGGACGAGATGGACATCGCCTGGTTCGAGGAACCGGTCGCCAATGAGGACCATCAGGGCTATCGCGATCTGTGCCAGGCCCTGAAGACGCCGGTCTCGGGCGGGGAGGCGGAGTTCACGCGCTGGGGTTTCCGCGACCTGATCGAGAAGCGCTGCGTCGATATCGTTCAGCCGGAAGTCTGCGGCTTGGGCGGGATCACGGAATATCTGAACGTATTGGCGCTGGCGCATACGCATTTCGTACCCTGCATGAACCATTGCTGGGGATCCGACGTCAGCGTGGCGATGACACTGCACCTGTTGTGCGCCCAGCAGGACCTGCCGGGCGGATTGTTCCCGCAAAGTCCGATGCTGGAATTCGATTCGACGATCAGCCATTTCCGCGACGAAATCCTGGAGGAACCGCTGGATATCTTCGGGCAGGTCAAACGACAGGACGGAAAGGCGAAGCCGCCCATGCGCCCCGGCCTGGGCGTCACCGTGAACTGGGAGGCCTTGGAGCGATACCGGGTGGCGTAATCGACGCTCGCGGATTGCATTTGACCGAAGAAATGCGCACCATGATACCCACGGATGGGCCTGAATTGGTCTCCTGGGGGAAGTCCTGGTCCTGGCCGGGCAAAGACGAGTTCGGTTCATGTTAGAGGAAATCCAAGCCTGCACCTTCGCGAGCTGGTCGCCGAAGATCGGCGATCCGCATATCATGGGCTGGGTGACGGTCGCCGCCTATGCCTTGGCCTCCCTTCTGGCGGTGCGCGCGGCAATGAAGGCGAAGCACATCTATTCGGATGAAACCGTGGCCATGCAGCGTTTCTTCTGGATCGCGCTGGCGGTCCTGTTCCTGTTCCTGGCGGTGAACAAGCAGTTGGACTTGCAGTCCCTGTTCACGGCAATCGGGCGCTGCCACGCCAAGATCAACGGCTGGTACGACGAGAGACGCGGATTCCAAAGGCAATTCATTTACGGGATGATGGGCGCGACCGCTTGCGGATTTGTCATCCTGGCTGTGGTCTTCCGTAAAATCCTACGGCCCAATTGGCTCGCCTTGCTGGGCGTTTTTCTGGTCATGACATTCGTCGCGGTGCGCGCGGTAGGGTTCCACCATTTCGACATCATCATCGGATATGAGATCGGCGATGTCAGGATGAACTGGGTCATGGAACTCGGCGGCATTGCCTTTGTCATTGCGGGGGCATTGTTCCTGCCGAAAAGAGGCCACGGCAACAGGCAGGCCGTTTATATCGATTGGAGCAAGCAGGAAGGTGAATCGCCGGGAAGCGGGTATTCCCGGTGACGGTGGTTTCCGGTGCGGGCCGGGTATGCTAAGCGTCTCGCCTGACGGCGCGCGCATATGAAAAAGCTACTACTGATCATAATTCCCGTATTGCTGCTTTTCGGTACCGCCGGGGGCGCGGCCTACTATTGGTTTGTCCTGAAAGACGCGACCGAGGAACCCGCCGAGCCCGAACCGCCGCCGCCACCGCCCGATCCGGAACTGGTCCAGCTCGAATCCTTGACCATTCCCGTCATTCGGCAGGGAACGGTTAAGAAGTATATCCTGTTGAAGATCACGCTTCAGGTCATGGACCAGGACGGCAAGGAATTGGCCAATCAGGTCATGCCCCGGATCAAGGAAGAAACCTACCTATCGCTTCACGACTATTTTTCGGCAGCCCCTCTCGACCAGCCGATCAGTATTGTGGCAATCAAGCGTCGCCTCCGAAAAATAGCGGAAAAAAATATCGGGTCCGAGAACCTGGTCGATGTCCTGATCGAGGGCATCTACGAAAAACGCGGAAGCTGACCTGTTCAAAACTGCTTAAGTGAAACGCCTCATGTCTATCCTGTCCGGCAAGCTTTCGGCCTTCTCTGGGTCGGACCCGACCAAACGCAACGTCATTCTATTGGCGGTTTGCCTCGCGTTGAGCATGTCCGGGACCAGCCTGAACATGGTCATCTCCGCGCTGACGGGCAAAATGCTGGCGGATCCGAACGCGACGGTGACCCTGCCGTTCCTCGGCACTTTGCCGGAAGCCAGTTTAGCGACACTGCCGCTCAGCATGCAATTCATCGGCACCATGATGGCGACGATCCCGGCATCGATGTTCATGCGCCGGGTTGGCCGCCGGGTCGGTTTCACCATCGGACAATTCATCGGTGCCGGCGGGGCGGCTCTCGCCTGCTACGCTATCCTGGAAGGCAGTTTCTGGATGTTCACCGTCTGCGGTTTGATCATCGGCTTCCACAATGCGTTCTGGCAGTATTACCGCTTCGCGGCATCCGAAACCGCGAGTGAGGCCTTCCGCCCGCGCGCCATATCGCTGGTCATGGCCGGCGGCGTTGTCGCCGCCGTGGTTGGCCCGACCCTGGCCAGGGAGAGCCAGGACCTCATGGCGCCGGTCATGTTCGCGGGGTCTTATGCCGTCGTGATCGTTCTCTGCCTGATCACGGTCGTGGTGCTTCAGTTCATCCGAATTCCGAATTTGGCGCCCGAAGAGCGTCGCGATACCGGCCGCCCGATGGGCCAGATCGTAAAGCAGCCGGTTTTCGTCATCGCCGTGATCGCAGCCATGCTGGGTTATGCGGTGATGTCCTTCGTGATGACCGCGACGCCGCTTGCCATGCAGGTCTGCGGCTTTGACGTGGCCGACACCGCCTTTGTCATCCAATGGCACGCACTGGGCATGTTCGCGCCCAGTTTCTTCACCGGCTCGCTGATTCGTCGATTTGGTGTGCTGAACATCATCAAGCTCGGCACCGTGCTGAACATCGCCTGTGTTGCGGTCAACCTGTCCGGGGTCGATATCGAGGAGTTCTGGCTCGGCCTTTTGCTGCTCGGCGTTGGCTGGAACTTCATGTTCATCGGCGGGACGACGCTGCTGACCAGCACCTATACGGCGACGGAGCGGAACAAGGTTCAGGCTCTCAATGATTTCATTGTCTTCGGATCGGTCAGCGTGGCGAGCCTGTCGGCCGGCATGTTGCAGAATCTGGTGGGCTGGGACGCGGTGAACATGGCGATCATCGGACCGGTACTGGTCGTCTTCCTGGCCGCATTGTGGCTGCGTTTCTACCGGCCGGACGGTGCCCGATTGGCCTGATCGATCCGCCGCATTGCACGGTCAATTCCTCTACTTGCCTAAATTTACACCTTCCCGTAGCTTTTTTGCGGTTCGCGCCCCGGCTTAGGTCGGGGCGACGTATACTGTGTCCCTGTTGCCGGAAGGCAGACGGCGAAGGGCAAAACCCCGCGATTGGGGGCGTTCAGGCGGCGACAAGACCGCCAGGCGGGTATCCCCTATCGGGATAAACTTCAAGTTTGGGAAGGGTCAGAGGAAAATGATTTACCTTATTATCGGCTGCGGTGTGCTGGCGGTCCTGTACGGGCTGTTCACCTCGCGTGCCATTATCGCCTCGAGCGCCGGTAACGAGCGCATGCAGGAAATCGCGGGCGCGATCCAGGAAGGCGCGTCCGCCTATCTGAACCGGCAGTACACGACGATCGGTATCGCCGGAATCATCGTGGCGGTGGTGCTGTTTCTGACGTTGGGCATGACCACGGCGGTCGGTTTCCTGATCGGCGCGGTGATGTCCGGTGCCGCGGGTTATATCGGCATGATCGTCTCGGTCCGCGCGAACGTTCGGACGACGGAGGCGGCGCGTACCAGCCTTGCTGCCGGGCTCAGCATGTCTTTCCGCTCCGGTGCGGTGACGGGGATGCTGGTCGCGGGTTTGGCCCTGCTGTCCATCGCTGTCTACTACGCCATCCTCAGCAATACGGGCGCAACCGGCCGTGACATGATCAACCCGCTGATCGGCCTAGCCTTCGGCGCGTCGCTGATCTCGATCTTTGCCCGTCTCGGCGGCGGTATCTTCACCAAGGGCGCCGATGTCGGCGCCGACCTCGTCGGTAAGGTGGAAGCCGGTATCCCGGAAGACGATCCCCGCAACCCGGCGGTGATCGCCGATAACGTCGGCGACAATGTCGGCGATTGCGCGGGCATGGCCGCCGACCTGTTCGAGACCTATGTCGTCACCATCGGCGCCACCATGGTCCTGGCCCTGCTGTATCTCGGCAACAACCCGAACCTGGAACAGATGTTGATCTACCCGATGGCGATCGGCGGCGTTTGCCTCGTTGCGTCCATCATCGCGACCTTCTTCGTACGGTTGGGCAGCAGCAACAACATCATGGGCGCGCTGTACAAAGGCTTCTTCGCCTCGGCGGTCATCTCGGCGATCGCGCTGTATCCGATCACGGAAATGACCATCGGAACGGCCACGGAACTGACGATCGGCGCGACGACCTTCACCGGCATGGACCTGTTCTGGTGCGGCATCACCGGTCTGGTGCTGACGGGCCTGATCGTATGGGTCACGGAATACTACACCTCGACTGAATTCCGTCCGGTCCGTTCCGTCGCCAAGGCGTCCGAAACCGGTCACGGCACCAACGTCATCCAGGGCCTCGCCGTTTCCATGGAAGCGACCGCGGTCCCGGCCATCCTGATCTGTGCCGCGATCATCGTGACCTACCTGTTCGCGGGTCTGTTCGGCATCGCCATCGCGGTGACGACGATGCTGGCGCTGGCCGGTATGGTCGTGGCGCTCGACGCTTACGGTCCGGTGACCGATAACGCGGGCGGTATCGCGGAAATGGCCGAGTTGGAAGACAATGTCCGCAACACCACGGATGCCTTGGACGCCGTTGGCAACACCACGAAAGCGGTGACCAAGGGCTATGCCATCGGTTCCGCCGGTCTCGGTGCGCTGGTGCTGTTCGCGGCTTATACCTCGGACCTGGATGCCTATTTCAGCGATGTGAACGTGAACTTCTCGCTGTCCAACCCGTATGTCGTGGTCGGTCTGCTGCTCGGCGGCCTGCTGCCCTACCTGTTCGGTGCGATGAGCATGACCGCTGTCGGCCGCGCCGGCGGTGCGGTCGTCGTTGAAGTGCGCCGTCAGTTCAAGGAACTGCCGGGCATCATGGAGGGCACGACCAAGCCGGAATATGGCCGCTGTGTCGACATGCTGACCAAGACCGCCATCAAGGAAATGGTCATTCCGTCGCTGCTGCCGATCTTCTCGCCGATCGTGATCTATTTCGTGATCAACGCGATTGCCGGGCAGGCGGCCGCCTTCGCGGCGCTCGGCGCCCTGCTTCTCGGCGTGATCGTCACGGGCCTTTTCGTCGCGCTGTCGATGACGGCCGGCGGCGGTGCCTGGGATAACGCCAAGAAGTACATCGAAGACGGCAACCACGGCGGCAAGGGGTCCGAAGCCCATAAGGCTGCGGTTACCGGCGACACCGTCGGCGATCCGTACAAGGATACGGCGGGCCCGGCCGTGAACCCGATGATCAAGATCACCAACATCGTGGCGATCCTGCTTCTGGCGGCCTTGGCGCACTAAAAGGCGCCGAACGCCGACTTAACCATTCAACCCGGTTCGCTGGGTGGAAAAAAAACTGACCCCCGGGGCGATGCCTCGGGGGTTCTTGTTTCCTGGTGTGGCGTTATTTGGAGCGTGCTATTGCGGAAGGGTCCTAGTATCCCGATCCGCCGACCTTGCCGAGATTGCCGAAAATCTGCTCGAAGAAGCCCAGCTCCTTGCCGGCCGTCGGGGTCGTCCGGTCGCTGGTCGCGATGTCGCGGGCGTCGTCCTGTGTGTAGGTCTCGACATGTTCGAGGAAGCCGTTGTCGTTGAAATACAACGCGAGGACCTTCTGCTCGACGACTTCTTCCTCCAGGAAGGCCCAGCGTTCCGTCCGCCGGCTCATGTAATACCAGATGTTGTCGTCGAACGTACCGATCACCGATGGGCTGCCCAGGATCGATTCGACCTGCGATTTCCGCTGTTTGCCCACTTCCAACTGTTCGATCTGGTAGTCGCGCGGAAGGTTGCCGCGCAGCGCCGTCTTCGGCGTGCAGGCGGTGACCGCGACCGCGATCACGGCGACGCCAGTCAAGAGGCGGGCTGTTCTACCGATATTGGGAAGAAGGGCGGTTTGTTTCATCATGAGCTGAATGGTTGGCGCTGTTTCGCTACGTTTCATTTACTGCTTCGACCCCTTGCATATGGGATCACCCGGCGCGGCGTCCAAGGCGGCCCCTGAACGTTTTCAGGGGCGGGACCTTGACCCCGCCGCGATTAGGGCCGATTTGGTGGGCAAACTCGCACCGGCCCCTGATCGTGTCAATTCGGGAACGCCGTGTCGCAGCGCTCGTTTCATTGATCTATAGAGAATGTCATGCCCCTGTTGCGCGCCTTTCGACGCTTTCTGGACCTGGACAGTCACGATCCCCGGGCGGTCGCGCTGTATGGCACGGTGGTGGAGCAAGCCAGAAAACCGGTTTTCTATACCGGTCTGAAGGTCGCCGACACGGTGGATGGTCGCTTCGATATGATCGTGCTGCATCTCTTCCTGATCCTGAACCGATTCCCGCGTGAAGAGCGGCAAAGTCCGGTCCTGCGGGCGCTGTTGGAGGAGCATTTCGCGGATATGGACAATTCGCTGCGGGAAATCGGTGTCGGGGACCTGAGCGTGCCGAAAAAGATTCACCGCATGATCGATGCCCTCTACGGGCGTTTCGAAACGTATGAGAAGGCCCTGGGCGGAGCGACGCCGGTGGAGGATATCGCCGACGCCCTGACGCGAAACGTCTACCGGGGCAATGAGGCCGAGGGGCCGGGATTTGCCGCGGCTCTGGAAGGCCTGACGCGTTATGTATTGGAAGCCAGGACCGCGCTTGCCGCGCAGGATCCCGCCGCCATTCTAGGCGGCACGGTATCCTTCCCGGAGCCCCGGTCCGGAACAGGAAATGAAGCATGACTGAACACGACGATCAGACGGGCACCGCCGTTTCCGTGGCGGAGAGAGAATTCTCGATTTGGGTCGATCCGGATTCTCTGCCGGGCGAGGGGCGTCATGTGCGTCTGGCCCCGACGGAGGACGAGCGCGGCGCGATCGCCAAGCGGCTCGGCCTGTTGGGACTGCCGGCCTTCACCGCCAAGGTGCATCTGCGTCCTGCCAAGGGCGGCGGGCGCGGGGTCAAGGTCACCGGCATGCTGGAAGCCCGCGTGGTGCAGGCCTGTGTTGTTTCGCTGGACCCGGTGGAAGAAGAGGTCAACGAGGAATTCGACGCCGAATTCGGTCCCGTCGAGGAAGCGGTGAACCTGGAACTGACCCTGGAAGATGAAGATCCTGTGGAGCCCTTCGAACCCCAGGGCATCGACATAGGGGAACTGGTCGTCCAACACCTTTCGCTGTCGCTGAATCCGTATCCGCGGGCGGAAGGCGTGGCCGTCGAGGACCTTCTGAAAGACGATGGCGGGAAGCAGAAGGCGGAGGTCATTACCTTGAATGCGCCCAGCGGGCCGTTCGCGGAGCTTGCAAAACTGAAGCGTAAGGATTAAGTCACCGCCACGGTTTGAGGGTGGATCGCCGTACGGGTGTCCGCGCATGCTGAACTATTGCATGCTGCGGCTTGTCGTCGCTGATCAAATCCTTTATGAAGCCGCTCGTTTCTCATTTGTCGAAAGTTGAAGAAAATGGCTGTACCCAAAAGAAAGGTGAGCCGTTCGCGTCGCGATATGCGCCGGGCTCATGACTCCCTGAAAAGCGCGGCTCATGCCGAATGCCCGAACTGCGGTGAGCTGAAGCGTCCGCATCATGTTTGCGCATCCTGCGGTCATTACGACAACCGCGAGGTTGTGGAAGCGGCCGGACTCTGATTGCCTGTTCTGATGGCGTCCGGTCGGTTGGACAGGGGCGCTCAATAGCTCGCACGGGCCCGGACCGCCTCCTTCAAGGGACGATAAGGGCCCTTTAAGGCAAAAGAACAAGGCAAGCGGCGGGACATCGCTTTGGCGGATCGGCTGACAATTTCGCTGGACGGTATGGGGGGCGATCACGCCCCCGATATTGTTGTTACGGGCGCCGCCATTGCGCGGGAACGTCTGCCGAACGCCTATTTCCTGCTCTATGGCGACGAAGCGCGTCTCCGCCCCTTGGTGGAGGCGCAGCCGTTGCTGTCCGGCTGTGTCGAGATCCGGCACACGGACAAGGCGATCTCCAATGACGACAAGCCGTCGGCGGCGTTACGGAACGGCAAGCAGTCCAGTATGCGGCTGGCGATCGACGCGGTGAAGGCCGGTGAGGCCTCCTGTGCCGTGTCCGCCGGCAATACCGGCGCCTTGATGGCGATGGCGATGTTCGGCCTGCGCACCTTGCCCGGAATAGACCGGCCCGCGATCTGCTCGGTCCTGCCGACGATGCGCGGTGAAAGCTGCATGCTCGATCTTGGCGCCAATGTGGAATGCGGCGCCGAGAATCTGGTGCAGTTCGCGGTGATGGGCGAGGTTTTCGCGCGCACCGTGCTGGGTTTGGCCAAGCCGACGATCGGTCTCCTCAACATCGGGGTAGAGGATCTGAAGGGCAAGGAAGAGGTCAAAACCGCGGCGAATACGATTCGAAACAGCAATTTGCCGATCGAATTCAAAGGCTTCGTCGAAGGTGACGATATCTCCAAAGGGACCGTCGATGTTATCGTGACCGACGGTTTCACGGGCAATGTCGCGCTGAAGACCGTGGAAGGTACGTCCAAACTGATCAGCACTTTCATTCGCGAGACTTTCCAGAGCAGCCTGCTTGCCAAGATCGGTTATCTGTTCGCCAGCCGTTCGATCGACAAGCTGCGGCTGCGGTTGGATCCGCGGCGCTACAATGGTGCGGTCTTCCTGGGGTTGAACGGCATCGTGGTGAAAAGCCACGGCGGTACCGACGGTATCGGGTTTGCGAACGCCATCGGCGTGGCTGCCGATATGGCGGTTCACGGGTTCATCGATGCAATGAAGGCGGATTTTGAGAGCTTGCAGGCCGATTCTCAGGCCGTGCGGGAGGCTGCAGCACAATGAGTATTCTTCGGTCCCAGGTCATCGGCGTCGGCAGTTACCTTCCGGAACAAGTACTTACAAATGATGATCTGGCGAAGAAGGTCGATACCTCGGACGAATGGATCGTCAAGCGGACGGGGATCAAGCAGCGCCATATCGCGGCCGAGGGCGAACTGACCTCGGATTTAGGGCGGGAAGCGGCCCTGCGGGCGCTGTCGGCGGCCCAGGTCAAGCCGCAGGATGTCGACTTGATCGTTCTGGCGACCACGACCCCGGACAATACCTTTCCCGCGACGGCGGCACGCATCCAAAGCCAGCTCGGCGTAACCAAGGGACCGGCTTTCGATGTGCAGGCGGTCTGCAGCGGTTTCGTCTTCGGCCTCGCCATGGCGGACAACATGATCCGCTTGGGGCAGGCGACCACCGCATTGGTGATCGGTGCGGAAATCTATTCCCGCATCCTGGACTGGAACGATCGCGGGACCTGCGTCCTGTTTGGAGACGGTGCCGGCGCGGCCGTTCTGCGCGCGGTCGATGGTGCGGGCAGCAGCACCGATCGCGGGATCCTCTCCACGCATCTCTATACTGACGGTACCCGTTACGACCAACTCTATGTCGACGGCGGGCCGGCGACGAACGGTTCCTCCGGTCATGTCCGGATGCAGGGGCAGGAAGTTTTTCGTTTTGCGGTCAATAGCATGGCCTCCTCTGTTCGGACGGGACTTGAGGCGAATGGCCTGACCTTGAAGGACATCAACTGGCTTATTCCCCATCAGGCCAACAGCCGGATCATCGCCAAGGTCGGGGAAACGCTCGGCGTCGACGAGGACAAGGTGATCGTCACGGTCCAGAACCACGCCAATACCTCAGCGGCCACCATTCCGCTGGCACTGACCCATGGTTTCGAGCGCCAGCTGTTCAAGCCGGGCGATTTGCTGGCCCTGACCGCAATGGGCGGCGGATTCTCCTGGGGGTCGGCAATTCTGCGTTGGTAGGACCGCCCGGTCCAATCCGTTCCGGTAATCGGTTTTCCACCCGGAGCTTCTCGTTGACCTCGGTAAGGCCCGACGTTAACCTCATGAAATAGCCAAAGTTTTGCGCAACGACGCCGAGGCGGTTTAGGGGGGTGAACCCGACCTTCCCGGCTCTTTCACAGTCCTGCAAAGGCGGCGGGGGAGAATATGGTTGAGAAGACGGTTACCCGCGCGGAATTGTCCGAAGCGGTATACCAGGAAGTTGGCCTATCCCGGAATGAATCGGCGGATCTGGTCGAGGCGGTCTTGAGTGAAATGTCGGATGCGCTTACTCGCGGGGAATCCGTGAAGATCTCGTCCTTCGGCAGCTTTTCGGTGCGTCAGAAGGGCGAACGTATCGGCCGAAACCCGAAAACGGGTGAGGAAGTGCCGATTCTGCCCCGCAAAGTCTTGGTTTTCAGACCGAGTCACGTTCTCAAGAACAGAATCAACGCGAATCTGAAAGACTAGACATTCGGTTTAACCGAATGGACGGGCGGCCGGATGGAAACATACCGGCGCGGTAGGACGGTTTTTGACCATGGCAGAGAAGAGCGCAGTCACGGGCGGCCGAAACGAGTCCAGGGGCGGCAAGTCTGATGCGGCCTTTCGGACCATCAGCGAAGTTTCCTCCGATCTCAACATCCCCCAGCATGTGCTGCGGTTCTGGGAAACGAAATTCGCCCAGGTAAAGCCGATGAAGCGTGCCGGCGGGCGCCGCTACTACCGGCCCGAAGACGTCCAGCTTCTCTCGCGTATTCGCGATCTTCTCTATTCCGAGGGTTATACGATCCGTGGGGTGCAAAAGCTGTTGCGGGAAAAGGGGCCGAAGGGCCTTCTGGCCGAGGCGGAGGATGTTTCCGCGACCGCGCCAGAACCCGCGCCGACAGCGGAACCCGTCGTGACGGAAGCCGCAGCCGAGGTCAGTGCACCTGTGGATACCGGGCCGCAGGGCTCGTTGTTCCCGATGGCGCCGGCGGGCATGCCGGCCGCGACCAAGGCGGCCCTGAAGGAAATCCTGGCGGAACTTAAGGAAATCCGCGACGCGCTCTAGACGCTGCCTTCCGCGCGGATGGAAGGGCCGAGCAGTTCGGTGAGCTCCGCCTGAACCTCGGCGATGCTGAGACGGGAGGCGGGCCGGGGAATGGGGGTCTCGCTGATCCTTTTCAGCGCTGCGCCGGCAAGTGGCACCGACGCTTCCGCCACGGCCTCCATTTCGTCGATCTTGCCATTGCAATGCAGCAGCAGATCGCATCCCGCCGCGATGGCCTTGTCCGCGCGGCAGACCATTTCACCGGTCAGCGCGTTCATCGAAAGATCGTCGGTCATCAGCGGGCCTTCGAATCCGATCCTGTCTCGAATGATGTCTTGGATGCCGGTGGCGGATTGCGTGATCGGACGGTCGGGATCGACCGCCGTCAGCACCAGATGTGCGGTCATGCCCCACGTTCCCGCGCGACAGGTGACGAATGGTTTGAAGTCCGTTTTTTCCAGAATAGTCAGATCGGTATCGATGATCGGCAATCCGTGATGGCTGTCGACCAATGCCCGTCCGTGGCCCGGAAGGTGTTTGATCACCGGCATGACGCCCGCTTCCCGGAATCCCTCCACGGCGGCGAGGCCCAGTTTCCCTACAAGGTCGGGATCCTTCCCGTAGGACCGGTCGCCGATCACGGCGCTGGCCCCCTCGAACCGCAAATCCAGACAGGGGGCGCAATCGACGGTGATGCCGAGGCCACGCAACTGCAGGCCGATGCTAAGGGCGTGCAGCCGGGCGGCGCGGATGCCGGCCGCCTCGTCCCGTTCGGCCAGGTCGGCGATCCGTCCCGCAGGCACCGCTTCCTGGAAACGGGGCGCGCGCAGGCGCTGGACCCGGCCGCCCTCCTGATCGATCAGAATCGGCAATTCATCCCTGCCGCTGATTTCGCGCAAAGCGGCGGTGAGGGCGCGAACCTGATCGGCATCCTTGATGTTGCGGGCGAACAGAATGAACCCGAACGGGTCCACCGAACGGAAAAAGTCGATTTCACGCGCAGTCGGCATCAGGCCTTCCAGGCCGAAGATTGCATTTGTCACTTTCATGGCTGTTATTTACTCCGCCCAACCGTCGGGTGATTGTCCATCGCGGCGTCCCAGCCGTTCGGTTCGTAGAGGACGATCGTGCTGCCCGGTGCGCCGATCTTGAAGTCGACGGGGACAAGATCTGACAGGGCGTCCAAGACGGCCTGTTTGCGCTCCGGCGGCGCGACGAAAAGCATGAAACCGCCGCCGCCGGCACCCAACAACTTACCGCCATACGCCCCTGCGGCGATTCCGGCTTCGTAAATCTCGTCGACGCGATCGGTCGAGACCGTCTCGTGGATCTCACGCTTGTTGCGCCAGGATTCTGCCATCAACCGGCCGAATTCGGCGATTTCCCGGTCCGGAGCGATCAGGATGTTGAAGGCTTCCTCGGCCATTTCGCGCAGGTTGTGCAATTGCGCCTGACGCTTCGGAATGTTCTCGATCTGGTTTTTTGCGTATTGGTCGGCGAACCGGGAAAAGCCGGTAAAGACCATGATCAGATGGCTCTCCAGCTCGCGCCTGCGGTCGGCGGATATCACCAACGGCGTTACCTTATGGGATCCGTCCGGCCTGAATTCGATGTAGTTCGTCCCGCCATGGGCCGCCCAGATCTGGTCCTGATCGCCGACATTTTCGCCGATCAGATTCTGTTCGATATGGGTGACCTCGTCGGCCAGCCTGGCCGGTTTGTGCATGCGGCCCAGCAAAGCGGACGCGGCGTTGTACATGCCGCAGGTAAAGGACGAACTGGACCCGACACCCGTCCGCGCGGGTAGGTCGCCGTCATGGTGGATTTCCACGCCTTTATGGATTCCCAGATATTTCAGCACGGCCCGAACGCTGGGATGCTCGATCTCGTCGATCGAAGCGACGGTCTCCACCTTGGAATAGACGATGCGGTGCTTGTGCTCGAAGAAGGGTGGCAAATGCCGGATCGTGACGTGGCAGTATTTGTCTATCGCGGTGCCGATGACGGCGCCACCATGCTCCCTGTACCAAGCGGGATAATCGGTCCCGCCACCGAAGAAGGAGACGCGATAGGGGGTTCTGGCGATAATCATACGCGGCGATCTCTTCTGAGATGTAGTTTCGATCTTCCGACCGGTTGCCCGGCTGGTCCATCGGATCGGGCTTCTGCCCGTCGCTTAACAATGCATCTCACTATATCCGGCCTCACTGTTGAATGGCAAAGGATTGCTGGCCGAGTGGCATTTGCTGACCGGGCGGGTGTTGATGGCGGCACACGGCCTATCCGCTGGTCACCATCGACTGAATCCCTGTAGACGAAAACCCATGATGCAAGAACACGACCACGGCCTTGCGGCCCGCCTTTATCGGAAGATTCGGCTGATCCGCCGGATGGAGGAGGTGGTGGCCGAAATCTATCCCAGCGACAAGATCAAGAGCCCGGTGCATCTCTCGATCGGGCAGGAGGCGATTTCCGTCGCCTTCTGCGATCCCTTGCGGCGGCAGGACGTGGTCTCGATGACCTATCGCGGCCATGCGGCCTTCCTCGCCAAGGGCGGCTCGCCAAAGGGCATGATGGCGGAACTCTATGGCAAGCGCGACGGGGTTGCCCATGGCATCGCGGGCTCGATGCATCTGGTCGACATGGAAAACGGCATCCTTGGTGCCTCCGCCGTGGTCGGAACATCTATCCCGGTCGCGGTCGGTTATGCGATGGCGATCAAGATGCGCCGCGAGGACCGTGTCGTCGTCTGTTTCCTGGGGGATGGCGCAACGGAAGAGGGCGTTTTCCCGGAAAGCCTGAATTTCGCGGCCCTGCATCGACTGCCGATCCTGTTCGTCTGCGAGAATAACGGGTTGGCGATTCATTCACCGCTCGCTAATCGTTGGGCCCAGCCGGACCTGTGCCGGCGTGTCGAAGGCTATGGCGTGCCGGCGCACCGGTTCGAGGACATGGATACACTGGTGCTGCGCACCTGGGCGGATGAGCGGATCGGCGCGATCAGATCGGGCCAAGCAGAAGGGCCTTACTTCGTGGAATGCCCGACCTATCGCTGGCTTCAGCATGTTGGCCCAACCGACGATCATGATCAGGGCTACCGGGACGATGCCGTCGCCGCGGATTGGCGGGCGCGGGACGAAGTGGAGCGCCTTGGCGGCGCTTTGCCCGCAGAAATACGGGCTGAGATAGATGCCGAGGTAGAGAAAATTGTCGCCGACGCGGTTGCTTTCGCCGAAGCCAGTCCTTTCCCGGCGCCGGGTGAATTGAAAGTTGGCGCCTATGCCTGAAGAAAAAACGATTGCCTATAAGGAAGCCGTTCGCCTCGGCATCGCGCGGGCGATGCGGCAGGACGATGACGTCTTCCTGTTCGGCCTGGATGTGGACGATCATCTAGGCATCCAGGGAACGACTTTGGGGCTTGCGGAGGAATTCGGCGCGCAACGCTGTTTCGGCACGCCGCTGTCGGAAGATGCCATGACCGGTGTCGCCATCGGCGCGGCCATGGCGGGGATGCGTCCGATCCACACCCATATCCGGATGGATTTCCTGCTGCTCTGTATGAACCAGTTGGTGAACATCGCGGCCAAGGCGCATTACATGTTCGGCGGCCAGGTGGCGGTGCCGATGGTGGCGCGCGGGATCATCGGCAAATCCTGGGGGCAGGGCGCGCAGCACAGCCAAGGCCTGCACAGCCTGTTCATGCATGTCCCCGGCCTGCGCGTCGTCGCGCCGGCGACGCCGCATGATGCCATGGCCTGCATGCTGACCGCCGTTGCCGAGAACAATCCGGTAATCTTCGTCGAACATCGGTTGCTCTACAATCGCCAGGGCCCGGTGGATGTCGAGGCCGCGCCGTCGGTCCTGGGCAAGGGCCGGATATGTCGGGAAGGGAAGGATGTCACCATCGTCGGCATTTCCAACATGCTGCATGATGCCCTGAAGGCAGGTGCCCTGTTGCAACAGGCAGGCATATCGGCCGAGGTGATCGACCCGATCTGGCTGGCGCCCTTGGATGTCGATCTGATCGTACGCTCGGCGGAAAAGACCGGCCGCCTGATCGTCGCGGATACGGCCTGGACCGCGTGCGGGGCCTCGGCGGAAATCGTCGCGGCGGTCGCGGAACGGGTGCCCGGCGTCAAGGTGGCGCGGATAGGCTTCGCGCCGACGCCGTGCCCCACCACGCCGTCGCTGGAAAAGGAATTTTATCCGGACGCGGTGACGGTCTGCGAGACGGCCATGCGCCTCGTCGCGCCCGGTGCGCTTGCGCCGCCATTCACAGCCCTGGCCGAAAGAATGCAGCAGGACCCGGTCTTCAAAGGGCCGTTCTGAAAAATGCTGAATCTAGTCTGTGCTGTGTTGTCGGCGGCAGGGGGGCGGTGGAGATTTTTTCCAAGCCGCTCAAGCGATTTCACGCACAGCTCCTGAATCATCATTTAACGCTTTAAGGAAAGCGCCAAGAACCATATTACCCCACCGCACGTTCCCATGTGCTTGGTCGTTGTTGTTTTGATTTTCGAAGCATGAGTGTATAGCGCCGTTCTTGTCATAGAGTTCGTTGTCGATATTGAGAACCTTGTGACCCAATGCTCTCATTTGTTCCTCAACGAGAGCGTGATATTTCCGAGACACAGCGTGAAAGCGCGATTTTGGTGAATAACGTATTGGGGACAGTATGATGTAGACACTGTGTCCGTATTTCTCGAAGTCGCTGTACATGCTCAATGATCCAGTCCAGTGATCAAGTACGCAGCGATTGAACAGTGCTTCGCTCGCGAAGGCGCTCGTTCGGGCGGATTGCTCCCACTCCACGAAGTGTTTTGCAAATCTCCAGGAGTTGCTGCCGATCGTTGACAGGATCGGGCCATCGTAAGCCAGAACGTCCGAATGACCGGAGTTTAAAAAACTCCCAAATTGTTCTTCTGGAAAAATGAGGCGGCCGTCGGACAAAGTGTAGAACTGGCTTTCCATATAGCGGCCGGACATCAACATGCCGCCTTTGAATGGAAGGTTGCTAGCCTTAGCCGCTTCAGCAATCGCCGTTGCGTGCGAGTCGCCAAACAAGAAGAACTCAGAAATTTGTCTGGGCATCAAGCAATGCGTCCTCGCAAATTTGATCTTGTTCATCCAGCGGCACCGTCGTGTCTGCTATTCGAACATCGCCTTTTTCCGTGTTTGATTCCTGCCCTTGTTTCCCGCACAGGTTCAGTCCGGAGAAGAATGTCCGCATGACGTGATCGACGCCATGTCGGGAGACGGTCCTAAGGTTCGGGTTGAACCATGCTGCACGGAACGGGAAGGAAGTGATCAGTTCGTACGAAGGGAAGTAGTCGCAGAAATCGAATTCGTCGGCGAGGTCGCCTGCCACTGCCCGCAATGTTGATTTTGAATAAGACGTCGCGTTTAGCACATGCTGATTTTCTGCTGCCGTTGCCGTTAGAGGTACCGGAGATACCGTAAGTAAAACTCGGATGTCAGGGTTAACCTCTTTCATGAGTGAGAAGCAGTCGGTCATTGCAGCATGAACGTCAGGATACTTCATGTTTTTGAATAGGTGACTAGAACGGTCAAACGTTCCGCCCGCGACGCCCGGACATGTCGTATATACGGCGCCACTCGCTGCGTTTGTCCAACATTCGGTCAAGCCGAGCGTAAAAACAAAAACCGATGTTTCAGCTACCACTCGGCGCAATGCTGAAAGTGTTGCCTGACGCGACAACTTCATTTCCGAGAGTGAAGCAAATCCGTCAGGCTCGATGGTTGGTCTAAACGGGTCGATAATCCGGCCGTCATCAGTCCAAGACTCGGTTGGTTGCTGCATACGCTCAAACGCCCAGTACAACCATTGCCGAAGGCCGGCAGCCGTATAGATATTGCCTGTTCGTGCAGAAAAGACGCCGTATCCGAATTGGCTTTTTGATTCCGACTTGAGAAATGGCGGTTCCGGCTCAGCATCGAGCCAATTAAACTGCCGTTGGCGAAGTTCTCTCCCGATGTGTTGGGCGAAGCACGATCCGAATGTGGCGATGGAGTCAGTGTAAGAAATAGCGAACTTCGGCGTCCAAATAGACTGTATATCGAACAAACCCTTTTCCGATACAGCGGGCCGCCAGAAAGCTTTTTCCGGCAATTGTTTGTACGGGTTAGTGCTTGGCATCTAAGTACCTTGGTTCAGTTATCGTCCGCCGGTTCTTGTCATTGCAGACGACTTGCAAGTATAGCCAATGGTCATGAGCGGTTGATGCCCTTGAGACGCATTTGGACAAATCGAGAATACTACTACATATTCGTATTAATTCTTAATTTTAACATGAGCGAAAATCAGCGCCAAGCATCGATCAATGCTTTGTCCCTCAATTGGGGAGCCGCGTCGACTAAAGCGCATGTTTTTCCGTAATTTCCGCGTGCGTTTTCTCGATATCCCAGGAAATGCGACGGGCGTCCGCTATCCGTTCCGGCGCGAGATAGTCCTGGTTCATGAAGCCAGGCAGAAGCAGTACTTCCTTCTTCCGCTCCTCGGCAATGTCGAGCGCCATGTCGAACCATACGTGAGCACTTTTCGCGGAATAGGGCCCGCACAGGAAAATCACGAATTTCGCCGGTAGGATCTGCGCGAGAAGCATCGACGCCAGCTTCTCCTTGCCGGCTTCCGAATGAACACGGATTGCGGGATCGTACCAAGGCACGCTGTAATTGACCCAAGGGCTGTTGGGAACCTGCTCCATCATGCGGACCAGACGGTTCCAATCATCGTGGAACCGCCAAGCATGCGTGATGAAGACTGGGATCCTTGTCGTGCGGCTATTGACCATGATCGAATAGTTCTTCTGTTCCGAAGCTCATGCCTTGCGTGGAATAGTCTATTCCGATTCAAAGGCAAGGTCCTTCTCAAAGGCTTTGGCGTCGTTGAATCTGTGATGCTCGCCATCGCGGCAGAAGAAATAGCCGGACGGTCCACCTGCCGCTTGCGCGAGAAGAAGCAGCGTCATCGGGAGTACTTTTTCCGGCGGGTGGGGGCTACTTCTGTTCATCTCCGTCCGGGCTTCCCACGGATTCAGGGCATTGATCTGGATGTCGGCGTCCGGGAACTGCAGCCGCGCCTCTTCGGCCATAGACATTGTCAAATTGTTCAAGGCGGATTTACTGACGTTGTAAGGGCCGACAGAGCCCTTGGACGCCCAGCCGGCTCCAGACGTCAAGTTCACAATACGGATCGGGCTTCGGCGGTGAAACCGCTTAATGAATTCCTTGCTCAGAAACCATGGTGCGGTCACGTTGGTCCGTATCAGCCTATCCCATTCTTCAATACCGAAGGAAAAAAGGGGCAACACGGACGGGTCTTCCCGCCGGCAAGGCAACGCGGCGCTGTTCACGAGCAGAGCCGGTTTTTCCGCGTCCCTTTCCAGCCGATCCAACACGGGTAACACAGCGTTGGTATCGCACAAGTCGACCGCGCAAACCCGAGGTTCGATAGCTGCACCGGCGAGTTCGTTACATTTCTGGGCGGTGTCTTCCAGTTTGTGACGGCGTCTGCCGATCAGTGTCACTTGTACACCCGCACCGGCAAGGGCTACGGCAATAACCTGCCCGTAACCCGTTCCGGCACCGGTGACGATCGCCGACAATCCGGACAGACGCTGCCATTTCCGTAGGGACAGGCCGAAACGGTGCCTCTGCATGTTCCCTAAGGCGAGGACTTCATCGGGGAGAGACGTTCTCAATGCCGGACCTGAGCCTGCCCGTACACCATTTCGGTCTGACGCTTTTCGAGTATCTGCTCGGTCACGGCGTCGTGGGAGACGTCCCGCAATACACCAGGCCAAGTCATGACGTCGACCTGGGCCAGATCAACGTCGCCATATTGTTTCGGAAGTGCGTAGACAAAACCTTCATATCCGATGACCCGATAACTGTCGATTTCCTCGAGCAATTTCGGGCTTTCGAAGAAATTCCCGAAGGCGGGTCCGAATGCCTCTTGCGCGTTCTTTGCAATCTGTTCGGCGGGGAACGCCGCCTTGGGGATGGTTGGGCCAGGCGATTGCTTCGCCGATTCCCTCGCAAACTGAATTGCGTCGTTAAAATGCGTGAAGGCTTGGATTCCATACTTCTCAAGGTCGTCGACCATATGCGCCTCCATACGGTGGACCGACAATGGAACGGCGTAGAACGCATTCTCAGATGCGATAATTTTGTGATTATCCGTTCGAGCAACAAGGCGGCCAAGCCATTTTGCCACCTTGTATTCAACGACGCCGCAGGATCGCAAAGTTTCAACATCGGTCAGCGCATCGGTATCCGCCAAGGACACTGCGTAGATATAGCCGTCGTATTCGAAGACGACGGCATCGTCAGGAATGCATGACGCCCTTAGTTCAGGTTTTCCTTTGCCGTCTTCGTGGACGGTTTTCCGAAAGGTGCTGCGTGAGTCCGCCCAGGTCAGGCTTTCATCAATTGTGTCTTTGACGGCCTGCTGTGACAGGTCGGCAATCATCCCCGGCTTTAGGTCTCCGTATACCAGGAACTCCAGGTCTTCTACGTTGTCGGGCACGGCAAAAAATTTGCCTGGAAGCTCAACGATATTGAACCCCTTATAGTTCTCAATGACGGTGGGAGAGGGGAAAACGTCGTTGTCCTGTTCCGTAGGCAGGTCTTTCACTGCGACTCGATTGCCATCCTTGTTTTTCACGACGTCGTCAATCACGCGCTGTGCCCAGTCGCCGATGGTGAAGTTGTTTTCATGCAACCGCAGAATAATCTTTTCGAACCACCTCTTGCGGACAGCGCCGTCAATGTAAGGTTCCTCGGAATACCAGAGATGCGCCGGTATCGCGCGGAAGTAATGCTTGTACAGGTCTTCCTTGGGGGCCCTGAATTTGATGTTGTGCTCTTCCGGTTCCAGCCAATAGACGCTGCCGTTGGAGAGGATCAATGGATTGATGTTCGCAAGCCGGCCGATGTATTGCTTGTTTTGAAGAATAAAGTCGATCCCCTCGTCGATGTCTTCCTCGGTCTCACCCGGGACGCCGATCACCCAATTGATTTCAGATGCAATTCCGGCTTCATGACAGTCCCGTAGGACGTTGGAGATCGTCTCTTTCGTGTAACCCTTCTTCTGAAGCCGCAATGCGTTCGCGGAGAAAGCGTCGATCCCAAACCGCAGAGCCGAAAATCCGGCCGCTTTGAGCTTGTCGAAATAGGCTCTGGTGCATTTCTTGTGAATACGAAGCTGACCGGTCAGCAGGACCTTCAAGTCGCGGCGAATTATTTCGTCGCAGATTTCGAGCAGCATCTCGGGGTGGCCGTTCAGGTCGCTCTCGTTGAACATGAACAGGTGGCATCCCTTAGACGCCAGCCACTCCAGTTCATCGACAAAGTTCTTTGGTGATCGAATGCGCCAGTAAAAGCGTTCCGCGCAGAAGGTGCAGCGCGCCCATCGGCAGCCTCTGCTCGCAATGACTGGCGTAAGCCGGTAGCCGTTGAAATTGACATAGATGTCGGTGCCGATCCACTCGTATTTGGGAAAGTCGAGTTCATCGAGATTGTGCTGCATCGGGGCAGGGATGAATGGCAGTTTGGGATCGTCGTGCCTGGATACGACGCCCGGCATGTTGGCCGCGCGTCCTTCTGTCAACAATGTCTCCACCAATGGGCCGATAGAGAGATCCGCCTCGCCGACACACATGTAGTCGGCCTCGGGGAACGCCTTCAGCCCGATATCCGGATTGTAGCAGCTGTAACCGCCCAACAGGATGATCGTTTCCGGGGCCCGCGCCCGGACAATGTTGATCAGTCGTCTGGAAAACTTCTCATTACAGGCCTGAATCGACATCGCCAGAATCTTTGGCTGTGCGGCGACGATCTTGTCCGCGACCTCGGTGATCAATGGCCCGAAATAGTCGATGACCTCGGACATGCTCCAGATGTCATAGTGCATCGCCTGCCACGGATCCTCAGGCATTTCGAGGCCGGAGGGGAGGGTTACCGTATCGCAGAGATTGTGAATTCTGTGAATGTGGTAATTGTGGTAGGTGATGATATCCAGATCGAGCGTTTGGAAATCTATCGACGTCTTCTTCAAGGCGTTGTGCACATAGGCTAGGCCGTTGGGCATCAGCGAGAGATTTCTCGCGGGGCAATCAAGCAACAGCAGGTCCAGCCCGGACTCGACGGTGATCTCCGGCACGTCAATCGGATAGATGCTTAATGACGAATTGCCCCAACTGAAATCGGGGACATGCTGCGGGCAGATTTTGGCGAGGCAGGTAAAGTCCATGAAGGGTGGCGGGGTGTCGAATGCTTTCGTGATACCGAATTGCATGCTGAAGGCGTCACGTGCATCGATCTCCGCGATGAAGATGGTCAAACCTTTGCCTGAAGTGGCCTTGGCCAGAGCCGCAAGATCTTTGTCGGTAACGAAGGTAGCATCCAGTGACGCGAGTTCGCGCGAGCCCTGCTGCAGGCCGCGAAAGAACTTCGTTCGGGTATAGACGACCAGATTCTCCTGTGAGGCCAGATGGTCGGCCAAATGGGCGCAGATCCGGGCGAAGTCGTCAGAGTTACGGTCGATCAGGTTGAACAGACGATAGGGCGAGAAGAACACCCTCTTTCCCTCGGCTTCGAACTCTCTTCCGCCATCGCTGAGTTTCAGGATGTTTTTCGCCATCGTTTTCAACACTACCATTCTTTTACATGGACTTCCGAGCCGATATTCTCGATCTCAACGCGCCCATAGTATCCGATTTGCAAACCGGAGCCATACTGTGAATACCGACCGACGCGCCTGTCCTGGGACCATTTCCGTTACGCAATTCGCGTGCCGGGTGGAAGAATGCGGTGCAGGCTATATGCCATTGAATGATTTCGCCGCCGTGGAGCGGTTGCCACCGGTGCCGGAGGGATATTCCTGATATGCCCCTGGACGCAGTAAGAGCCGACCGTCTGAAGGCGAACCTGTCCTCATTGGCGGGGCATGTTGACGCGGAACTGCTTGCGGCGATGGGAGATCTCGCCACGACAGGGAAATTGCCGCCCCCGGACGGTATGCCGGCCGACCGTGTCGCGCGCCAGGCACTCGCACAGGCCGTCCTGCAGCACTACCGGGCCAATCCCGCTGCGATCACGTTCAATGACCTGGGGCCCGTCAAAGGCGGAACCCATCTTTCCCACCGGATGGTGCGTGAGATATTCGATCATGCGGTCGACGGCGCAGCGATCGACGAGCAAATCGTACCCGAGCATGGCCCGCTGATTTGTTTCGGCATAGGCGCGCATATCGCCGCCTTTCTGGGCGAGTATCGAACACGCGACCTTTTTGTTCTGGACCCTAATATCGGTGCGTTCTGCCAGGACCTGATCGAGACGGACTGGACATCGATCGTTGCGGAAATCGACCGGCGGGGCGGGTCCATCCGCTTTATCTGGAGCGAGGATCCGATCCTGCTGGCCATGGCGGCCATTGAAATCGTTCGGGCCGACAGCTTTCCCCTGATTGACGGTGCCAGACTGGTGATGGGCTATAGCAACCAAGCGGTTGGAGCGGTTTCCGAAGCCTTCATTCAAAGACGAGACAGTCTGATATCCTACAATGGCTATTTGGAGGATGAGGCCGCCCTGTACCGCTACGCTTTCTGGAACATGGCGGGGCATCAGCACTACCTTTTGGATCGCGACATCGCTTTTCATACCGATATGCCGGCCGTTATCGTCGGAAGCGGGTTTTCGCTGAACCAGCACTTTGATACCTTGCGGGCTGTGGCGGATAAGGTCTGCATCGTCAGTTGCGGAACAGCGCTGCTGCCGCTCCTGGAGCACGGGATAAGGCCCGATATCCATTGTGAACTCGAAAGTGTGGAGTTCATCAGGGATATTCTGGCCTATACGGCCAGCCTGCATGACCTCAGTGGAATTGTCCTAGCCGCGTCGAACACGGTGGCGGCCGGGGTTGCGGACCACTTCGACCGAAAAATTTTCATCTTCCGTGAGGGCACAGCGGCGGCTCGTATCCTCAGCCCGACGGCCGCGCCGCTGCCCTTGATCGCACCTGCCTGCACGAATACCGGCATTCGGGTCGCTTATGCGCTCGGGTTTCGGGAACTCTACTTGATGGGGCTGGATCTGGGCAGCCGGACGCAGGAGAGCCATCACGCCGACGGCTCGGTCTACGGTCATATTGAGGCCTATAATGAATTTGTCGGCGAGAACGGGCGAAAAATTCCCCCGCGCGGATCCGCTACCGGAGCGTATAACCGGGAAGTGGAAGCGAATTTCGGCGGTACCGTCCTGACGAACCCGCATATGCTGCATATGCGGACCGTGTTCGAAATGTTTGCCCGCGCCATGCCTGATACCCGGCTTTTCAATTTTAGCGACGGGGCGGCGATTTCCGGTTTTACGCCGAGCCCCGTAGAGCGGCTGGCGGCCATTCCGGTTCCGTCTCAGTCGCCGGCCAGCGTGCTCGATCAGGCCCTTGCTTCGATCCCGTTCGTCGAGCCGAAGCAGAATATCGACAGGGACCGGATCCTGGCGTTCAAGGCCGCGCTGGAGCATTGGATGGACGAGGCGAGGGCCCGTCTTCGTCGGGGATTCGACAGGACGGGTGACGGGCGTGCGGATATCCAGTCGTTGATCGTTCTGTTCGAGCCGTTGCTGATGACCAGCGACTTCGAAGCCAACGCCAAGGATATTCCCGACACATGTCGATATGTGCACACCGGGACGCTGCTGAAGCCGCTCCATTTTGCCCGCTATGCCGCATCGCGCATGTCGGCGGGGGACGCGGCCAGGGTCGTCGACGCGACAATCGAGGTGCTTGATCGCGTCTTCGACGACTTCCGTGAATGGCACCTCTATTCCACAGTGCAGCGCAGTTTGGACTGGTTGGAGGCCGATCCCGCAACCGTCCGCGCCAAAGCCAGACTGGGATGGCCCAAGGAATAGGGCGCGGAAATGACAGACCGGACGGGCCGCCCCATGCACTATCCAGAAAAAATGCCCGCCATTAACACAGAGCAGGACATTGATCTTGGATAATGAACTTCCCTTGAAACCAGTCGTCGTGGGACCGGGCCGCGGCGGTTTCACGATGTGCATCCACGTTCTGCACCAACTGGTCCGGATGAGGCCGGACAAGCGGGACCTGCGGCAATTGGTGCTGGATGAAACCGTTCGGGCGACGGGCACCTCCGTGACGGAAGCGATCGGGGCGGCCTGTGACGAGCGGGGCGTTGGAGGCCGTCTGTTGATGAACCGGAATTTCGACCGGCTGACAGGCGGTCCGAAATGGCTTGGCGATACCGATGATACGTTATGTGTCCGCAAATATGTCGGCGTCGCAGGGTTGGGGGATTTCACCCTGGCTTTGAGTTATCCGGTCGAGGTGGCGGATGAAGACAATATCATTCATTCCCATATCCAGTTCAAACGCTGGCCGCGTCATCCGATTTATTCCGAATACGTGAAATTCGCGACGGTGCGAAACCCCATCGGCATCGTCAATTCCGCCTGCTTCTCTCTCAATGCACTGACCAGCGAGTATCTGCAGCGCTTCCTGCAGGACCGGGAATACGACGACACGCTGCGCCAGGAACTTGCTGAGTATAAACTGACGAACCGTGACTTCTTCGGCGGGCTGCTGGCCTTTCAGGACGAGCAGTGGCGCGAGTTTTCCGAGGCCGCGTCTGAGTTCGACCATGTGATGCGCTGGGAGGATATTATCGAGCATCCGGTTCGGACGATCCTTGAAATCGCCGCCGTCTGCGACGTCGATCTGGGCGAGGAGGGCGCGATACGGATCTGGGAACATATGCGGCACCGCAACCTGACCGGCTTTCACAAGCACAATTATCGGGTCGGGGAAGGCAAAGTCGGCGGCTGGAAGAAGTGGCTGACCAACGAGCATGTCGAGATGTACGCAGCGACCGGCCTGCCGTCCATCGCCAAGGAATACGGCTATGAAACCGAATATCTCGACGAGGCCGATTACTCACCGTTTCAGCGGCGGGTCTCAGCGGCCCTGCAACGGGGCGAGGTCCTGGATACCGTTACGGACCGGGACCTATTCGGTTTTGCTTTCAACAAGAGCAACATTGTCGGCGACGGGTTCGCTTTTCATTCCTACGATCCATTGCCGCATGTCCACCTGGAGCGCAGTGATTTCCGGGATCGCGAACTGGAGATCGACATCATGCATCGGGTCGAGCAATTGGCGGCCGGACTGAACGCCCTTTTCAGAGCCGTCCTGGCCGGTGACTATGGCTCGGGTGACGCCGCCAAAGCCTCCCTGCGGGCCGTTCGTGCGGAGTTCGAAGACGGTTTCACGCCCGAAACCAACGCGCGCCTGACGGCGGCCTTCGACAAAGCCGCGCAAATCATCGATAGCTATCGGCACAGAATCTGACGCTTCCGATCCGCCGCGGTTATGAACCGGATGAACAGCAAGGCCTATGATCGCAAATGACCCGTTCGCTGACACTTATTCCACCGGACCTGTCGTCGCTTGATGCGGCGCTGGAAGAGATGCGCGGCCGGGCCGGTGACCGGCATCTGGCGATTACGGATCACCTCAATCTTCCCGCGGTCGGGGAGGCGGTCCGGAAGCACGGGCCTCAATCACAGGCGAAACAGGACGGGAACAGTCCTGACATCGTGGTGATCTGGGAGGCGGACGGCGAAAGGCTGGGCCGCCACCTGATGGAGTTTCTTGACCGCGACAATCTTCACATCATTGCCCCTGAGACGGAACGGGCGGGACTCGGAAAAGCCATCTTCCCGATTTCACCGCCGAAGGCCGGCACGCATCTGTTGCTGAAATTGCTTGAGAGTCTGGGCTACAGACCGGGCTATTCGGCGGTCGACCATCCCCAGCCGGGCCGGTGGTATTACCTGGAATACCTGAATGCCCATACCCGGGCCTCCGACTTCTTCGTCGATACCGTCCGGCGTTCCGTTCACGGCAACAGGCTGCATCCTTTCGGGAAAATGCCGTCGTTGTTCCTGTATCGAAATCCGTTGGATGTCGTCGTGTCCGAAAGCAGTTATTACCATCAGGAAGGAAAGACGATTTTCTCAGGCTACCTGGCCGATCTTTCGACGGAGGAAAGGCTGCTGCGCCTGATCGACGATCCCTGGCTTATGGGATCCATTCGCGATCGTATGGGCGCCTATGCCGCTTGGCTGGATTTTCCATCCGTCATCTCCGTTTCCTATGAGGAGCTTGTCGGCGCACAAGGCGGGGGCGACGACAAGGAACAGTCGGATGCGATCTGGTCGATCCTGCTGAAGCTGCAATTGTCCGGGGATGTCGATGCTATTAGCGGCAGCATATTCGACAAGAACAGCCCCACCTTCGCGAAGGGACGGATCGGGGCCTATCGCGATGCTTTCATGCCGGCCGCCTGGGATGCGTTCAACGCCCTGAACCAGGACTTCATGCGGCAATACGGGTATGCGACGGATGGATTGTTCTCGGATCGGCGTCATGAACGTCGTCGACGGCCGCTGCGGCTCGACGCCGATCTGGAATTCGATACCCAGGTCGTGGTCGATGCCGATTACATGGGCTATTTCATCGGGCGGCAATCCGGCCTCTATATGGCGGTTCCCATCGGCCAGTCCTTCAGCAGATCACCTGAGAGGATCGACGGGAGTAGCCTTGAGGAAGTGAAGTTCCGGATCGGCCTTGCCGTGACCGGCGGTTCGGGGGCGTAGGGACGTGCATTTCAAGATCGTCTATGGAAATCACTACAATTTCGGACTGTCCCCGTCGCATACCCTGCTGATGCTGAAGCACGGGCTGGAAGACTTGGGGCATCGCGCGGATATCGAAAAGGACTTTCAGCCCGGCTTTCCGAATATTCTGGTGGAGAACTTTACGGACGACTACGTCGCGGAGGTCGAACAGGCCTGGACGCCGGGCACTCGATTGATCGTCATTGGAACCGAAATCGTCACCGGCGGCACTTTCAATGATTTTTCCGCGAAACCGGAAACAGGCGAACGTGATCGGCGTTTGGATCACTATCGCAATCAGGACTACCTCAAGCCCAGGTTCCAGAGTTTTCTGAAACTGAGCCCCCGGATGGACGCGGTCTGGCATCTGGCCCATCAGCAGGTCGATGCGTTCAAGGAACTGCTGCCGAGTGTTTCCGTAGGCTATGTTGCCCACGGGTATACATCGGCGATCGCTTCCGTAGTTCACCGGCAGGAGAGCGAGAAGGACATCGATGTTTTCTTCTCCGGGGCCCGGACCAGGTACCGCGACAGCGTGCTGGAAAAACTCTCCGCCGCGGGGTTCAAACTGGGTGTCACCCACCAGATGACCGCCCCGTTTCATCGCGACGATCTGGTGGCGCGGTCCAAGCTGGCGATCAATATTCGCCAGGACGAGACTTGGCCCTACGAGTCCAATTCCAGGCTCTACTATCACATCGTCAACGACTCGATCGTCCTGACAGAGGCCTGCCCGGCCGCATCGGACCTGCACGACTACGCGCCGGAGATTGCGGAACCGGTCGCCGATTTCGTGGCGGATCAACTGGCGATGGGGCATTTCACGGATCGCGCCGTCGCGGTTCGGGAGCGCCTGGCACGCGAACGTCCGATGGCCGGCGTTCTGGCGCCGTTGCTGCGGGAAATCGGGATCGACTGAGTTTTACGATCGCGTGGCCAAGGCTACCAGTACAGGCTCCACGATCAGGGCATTAGCCGTCTCGGCATCAGTCAGCAGCAAATTATCATTGCGCAGCCTGTCGAGCACATCCGCCTCGGTCGCATCCGCTGACAGTTCTAGTTTCCAGGCCGTATAGGCGGCGGCGCCGGCCGGCAGGCGAGCGGGGGAGAGCAATGGCCGACTGTCCCGCATCCGCTGAATGAAACGAAGGTAGACCTCATGAAGTCTGCCGTTCGAGAGGTGAGGGTCGATATCCGGCTTGGCCGTCAACAAAGCCATCACCCGCGGCAGGTGCCAGGGATAGTGTCCGATCCGGTCGTGCCAATCGTCCAGCAGATCCGTTGTCGGGACGTCACCTTTCCGCAAGGCGCAAAGCAGGCGCAGGGTCACGGATGCATGGTTCGACGGGTCCAGGCCGGAAACCTGCTCCCCCCGTTCCAACGCCGTGAGGTGATCGCCATCGGCCCAGGCCCGCTCCGCCCCGACCATGCCGAGGGCGGCGATCAGCAGCCGTCCCTCCGTCCGGGGAAGATGACCTGTTCGCGCCCCGACCGCGTCCTCGTAGAGCCGTCCGAGGGGCAGGCCCAGCCGGTTCAGAAAGACGGCCAGCCAGAAATCCGGTACCGCCAGTCCATCCAAATCCTGATCCGCATAGGATGCTCGGTTCGACCAGATCGCCGCGCAGGCTGCTTCGAAACTGGACCTTTGCCGGTTTACCCAGGTTTCGGCGACACGCAGGAAGGCGCCGGGCAAATCTTTCTTCAATCCCGGCAGGGGCGCCGGGTCACCGCCCACTGGTGTGAAGGCGCCGTCTTCGGTCAACCAATCCGTCGGTGGGGCGCCTCCCATCCGCGCCTGCAAGGCCAAAGCCGAATAGGCTGCTGCCTGGCTGGTCACGGCATCGGGCAATGCCGGGGCTGGAAGACCGCGCACCGTGAACCAGTCTAACGGCGGTTCGACGACACGAGGACAGGGCGCAAGCAGGCCGCCTTGCCGGACCAGCAGCGCCTGGAAGGCCGCATATTTCAGCCAGCGTTCCTCGGCTTCCGGTGATCCGGGGGACAAGGCGGCCAGTCTCTGTTCGATCACGACGCGCTCAGGCCTCAGCCGATCCGCATAGTCGGGATAGCGGGCCAAATGCTGGGCGACGTCCTCGGCGATATGGTCCGGTCGATAGGTGAAGATGCCCCAATCCGCGCCGGGGAAGAAATCCAGCACGCCTGAATCCGCTTCGCACAGAACCATGGCGCCGCATTCCAGCGCCTGCATGGCCCGCGTGCTGAAACTGCCTGGCGCGCGAACCGACACCAGGGCGAAGCGGGCATTCCGAAGCGCGGCGGCATAGTCGGAAAGCGGCCGGGTACTGTCGAAAAGGTCGATCCGATACGGCTCGGCAATTTGGCTGACGGCAAAGAAACGGGCTGGCTTTTCGTGATAAATCGGCGTGCCATAGGACCCGGAAAAGAACAGATCCGTGCCGCGCTCAGCTTTCGGTCCGCTAATGAAACCAGCCAGCGACGGGTGAAAGGCTGACAGCCCACCGAAAAACGGCGCGCTCACCGAGGTCACACCGGTAATGGCCCGCAGCAAAGCGGCTTGACCGGACGTTCCGGCGACTGCGCGGTCGTATCGGCGAACCGGATGCAGCCCGGTCAGGACATGTACGTCCGGATCCGTCAGGTGAAAAAGATACGGGGTCTGGCAGTCCTGCGGCCGGGGCGGCGGCGGGGCGGCAAAATCGAAGCCGAACAGGAAGGCCGCCTTCGACACGGCATCCGACAAAGCCTCCTCGTCGCATTCGTCCAGGTCGATATCGCAGTCCTGACCGCCCGACCCGATAGTTGTGACAGAAAAACCGCGGGCCCGCTTGTAGGAAGCCAGCAGCGGTGCGCGGGCGGATTGAAACAGGCAGGGGATGGGCCCGTTTGAAAGCAGGTCGAGAAATTCCGAAGCCAATAGGTCGCCGCCGCGGGTGCGCAGGATGGCCCGGGCTTCCTCGTCGCTGCCGTTCAACCAATGGCCGAAGGCGATCACCGCGGCTACTTCCGGCGGCGTATTCGCATCGGCCGTGTCTATTCCGGAAACCATCGGCAGCCCATCCAACTGGTTGCCGATCATGATCAGGGCCAAGCCCTTCAAAAGCGGGTCGGCGGCATGACGCGCGGCGAATTGATAATCGCCACGGTCGTAGGCGTCCTGCGCCTTGTCTGTCATCCAGTTGCGTTCCCAATGAAGGCGGGGGCGCCGGCCAGGGCCTCGGGCGTGCCGATATCGAGCAGCGGCGCGCTGATGGGAAATTCCGAGACCAATCCATCCGCAACCCAGCGGGGAATCATGTCGCGTTCCAGGGATAGCTCGGCCTGTTCCGGCCAATCCTGTTCGAATAAAACCCGGTCGAATAGATAGACACCGGCATTGATCCGGCCCGGGCCGGAACCGGCCTTCTCCCCGAAACGCGTGACTCGGCCGTCTTTGCTCTCGACGATGCCGAAGCGGCCCGCATCCTCCACCTTGGTCGTCAGCACGGTCGCGCCGGGGTCGCGATGGGTCTCGACATGATCCTCGAACATCGCCGTAGCGTCGAAATCAATGAGGCTGTCGCCGTTGATGACGAAGAACCGCCGGCCGCGAACGGGGCTCATCGCGTTCAGGATGGCGCCGCCGGTGCCGAGCGGCCGGTCCTCGATGGAGGCGGTAACGCGAAGGTCGGCGATATCGGCGCGGACCAGATAGTCGATCACCTGCTCGGCCATGACACCCAGGCAGAAATGGACCTGGGTAAATCCCTGACGCAGCAGCCGGCCGAGCAGGACGTCCAGGAAAGGGTCCCCGCCCACCGGGGCCAGGATCTTGGGGCAGTCGGGCAGGATGCCGCCAAGGCGTGTTGCCTTGCCGCCGGCCAGGACCAAGACGGGGGGAAGCGCCGTCATGAGGCGTGTTTGCCTGGTCGTGAGAAGGATTGTTCAGACATTCGAGTACCGTTTCGCGGAAATCATCCGGTATCCCATGATCAGTTCCGCGATCCCTTTTTCCAGGCTGAAGGCTGGTGCATAGCCAGTCGCCTCGATCTTGGCATTGGAAACGAGGTAGTCGCGCTTGTCAGGATCTTCGCCGACCGGCGCCTCCAGAATTTGCAGTGCCGGGACCTGCTCCTTGATCCTTTCGCACAATTCCAGCTTGGTCAGATTCGCATCGGAAAGGCCTACATTAAAGACATTGTCGCGCAGCGCGTCGAACTTCTCTATTCCGTGCAGGAAGGCGCGCGCGACGTCACGGACATGGATGTAGTTGCGCCGGAAATGCGCCTCGAACAGGACGATCGAGCGGTCCGTCACGGCACGATGGACGAAATCGTTCACCAGAAGATCCAGGCGCATCCGTGGCGCCATGCCGAATACGGTGGCCAAACGGAAGGAGATCGCGTTGCCGCGCGAAAGCACGGCAGCCTCCGCCTCCACCTTTGTGCGCCCGTAGAGCGAAATCGGATTGAGGGGGCTTTCCTCCGTGCAATAGCCGTCCTTCGCGCCGATGCCATAGCCCGAATTCGTGATCGGCATCAGGATGCGTTGATCCTTGCTCAGCAGGGTCAGCATGGTCTCGATCGCGGTCCTGTTCACCGCGGCCGCGGCTTCCGGTTCCCGGTCGCAGAGCGGCGCGCCGACCAGGGCGGCCAAGGGAATGATGGTGTCATGTGCGGCGTAGAGCGGTTTCATGGCCGCCGTATCGCGCACATCCGCGCGCAACATATCGAAGTGCGTATTGGCGCAAAGATGGGCGAGGGACGGGATACCATGCGCGAAGCTGTCGACCGCTGTCACCGAATGGCCGGCATCCAGCAGGTGTTCGCAGAGAATGGAACCGAGATACCCGGCCGCACCCGTCACGAGGATCTTCTGTCCGTCCGCCATCAGCATCTTGCCTTTGTCTGTTCGACTCTATCCCGCCGCCCGGTCCAGAACTTCGCGCAGGCGATGGATCTGGTCGGTCAGGTCCAATGGATGATTGCCTACAAAGAATCCCCGGTCATGGGCAATATTCGCGTTTGGTAAATCGTCATGGCAACTGTGATCGAAATGCCGGATCACCGCATGCCGGGGATAACAGCCGCCAGTGATGATGCGGAAACCGATCCGGTTTTCCGTCAGCGCGTCGAAGATCCGCTTTCGATCCAGATCCATCGACGGGTTCAGGATCACTGTGAAGCTGAAGGCGGAAGACCGTCCCTCCTTTTCCCGTTGGATGATGAAGCGTTCGTCGCCTTCGAAAAGCGATTTGAACAGATCCCAGTTCCTGCGGCGTTGGGCCGTCATCTCCGGTAGTTTGTCCAACTGCACCAGACCGACCGCGCCGCTGAACTCAAGGGGCCGGACGTTGTAGCCGGGCAGGATGAAGCGATAGGCCTCGAATAGGTCGTCATCGCCACGCGTCACCAATTCATTGTCGTCGGGAAGGTCGCGGGTCCAGCCATGCGCCCTCAGCGCCCGGCAGAGATGGGCCAATTCCCGATCGTTTGTCATGATCATCCCGCCTTCCATGGTCGAGATGTGGTGCGAGAAGAAGAAACTCGCCGTCGAAATGTCGCCGAAGGTGCCGGTCTTCCGGCCGGCGATTTCCGCGTCGAGGCTTTCGCAATTGTCTTCCATGAAGATCAATCCGCGTGCATCCGCCAAGTCCCGCATTTGGCCGAGTGCCGCGGGATTGCCCAGGATGCTGACCGCCATGATCATTTTCGTCTTGGGCGTGATCGCGTCTACCAGCTTGGCCATGTCGACGTTCAGGGTGTCCAGTTCCACATCCACGAAACGCGTTTTCAGCCCGTATTGCTGCAGCGGCGTATAGGTCGTGGTCCAGGAAATGGCGGGAACGATCACTTCGTCGCCCGGGGCAAGGGCAGGGCCCTGCTTGCGGAAGGACAGCGCCGCGGTGGAGACGAGGTTCGCCGAGGACCCCGAATTTGTCATGATCGCGTGGTCCATGCCGAAATGGGCCGCGAAAGCCTGTTCGAACGCCTTCACCTTTTCGCCCATGGTGAACATGCCGCTGTCGATCACTGCCTGCATGGCGTCGATTTCCCGCTGGTCCCAACTGGTCGCGGCCAGGGCAAAAGGTTCGGTCATGGTATGGAACTCCGGCTAGGCAAGAAAAAGTAACGATACTTGCATGTCATCCGCCTGTTCGGCGGGAAGGTTTCTGCGCGACACCGGCATTGATTTCGGCGAGTGCCGGCTCTTCCTCCATGAGGCGGACGGCGTCCCGCCAGGAGAAGTCGAGTCTGCCATCGGGGAGACGGTCCAGCAATTCGGCGATCAGGTCCAGGTCGCTTTGTTCGTCGACGCACAGGCGGTATTGCGCCGCCGGCGTGTCGGTCTCCAATTGCCGCCAGCCGAACCGGTCCGGATGGCGATAGAGGAGGGGCGTCACATGTTCCCGTTCATAGGGGTCCTCTGCCTCCTCGAAAGCTACGGCCAGGGCCGCGAAACGCATGACCTCCACATCCACCCCACGTGGAAAATGGGAGAGACTGAGATTCATGTATTGGATCTCCGGCGGGGCGTCCTTCAGCGCGCGAACCGCGTAATCCACCAGGGCGGGGTCGATCAACGGGCAATCCGCGGTTACACGCACGACGATATCGGGATCATGCCGCGCCGCGCATTCGAAGAATCGGGTCAGCACATCCTCGACCGGTCCGCGGTGGCATGACACGCCGAGCGACGCCGCGAATAGCTCGATTGCATCATCTTCCATCAGATGGGTGGTGGCGACGGCGACGGCGTCAACTTCCGCCGCCAATTGCAGGCGGCGCAGATGATAGAACAACATCGGTTGGCCGTGGATCGGCAGCAGCACCTTGCCGGGCAGCCGGCTGGAGCCCAAACGCGCTTGGGAAATACAGACGGTCTTCATCGATGCGCCGGGTCGCTCCTGGGTCAATCCTGTTGAAAACAAACGCGTGTTTCGATGCAATTCCTGAACCAAGCGTTAGCCCAACGACCGGAAAAAGCCAATCCAGGGGCGCGATAATCGGTCGGTTGGCTGGACGGTGACGGGCGAAGCGGACAAAGTCGGGGAACCGGCATGGCTTTCGCAAGCGGAATTGCCGAGGTGATTTTTGTCATTTGCATGAGTATTCGATGGCTGGACTGGACCTGTTGCTGATCAACCCGCCCGGGAAGATGGAAATCTATCAGAACCTGGGCAAAGGCCTCGCCGCGGTGGAACCTCCCGTTTGGGCAGGGTTGTTGGCCGAGCATGCGCGGCTGAAGGGATATTCCGTCTCTCTGCTGGATGCGGAGGCGGAAGGTCTGACACATGAGCAAACGGCAGCGCGCGCCGCGGATCTGGACGCGGCCCTGACCCTGTTCGTCGTCTATGGCCAGCAACCGAGTGCGTCGACCCAGTGCATGCCGGGTGCCCGTAAATCGGCGACGGCTTTGCGCGCGCTCACCGACCGTCCGGTCGCGATGATGGGCACGCATTGCGCCGCGCTGCCGGAACGGACGCTGCGGGAGGAACCGGTTGATTTCGTTTTCACGGGCGAGGGGCCGGCGACGCTGGACGCCTTGCTTGCTTGCTTCGTTCACGGCCAGGGGGCGCTGGGGTCGGTGCCGGGCCTTTGTCGGTGGGACGGCGACCGTGTGGTCGCGAGCGCGCCGTCGCCCAACGCGGCGGACCTGGATGCCGATCTGCCGCGTCAGGCGCTCGATCTGCTCGACATGACCAAATACCGGGCCCACAACTGGCATGCCTTCAATGATCTGGCGCATCGGGACAATTACGCCTCCCTGCAGACCAGTCTGGGCTGCAGTTTCAAATGCTCCTTCTGTTGCATCAACGCGCCTTTCGGCGGGCCTGGCATGCGCTATTGGTCGGTCGATACGGTGATGGCCCAGATCGACGAAATGGTGACCCGATACGGCGTCCGTCACATCAAGATTCCGGACGAGATGTTCGTGCTCAACCGCCGCCATGTCTCCGACTTGTGCGATGCGCTGATCGATCGCGATTACGGGCTCAATTTCTGGGCCTATGCCCGGATCGACACGCTGCATCCCGAACTGCTCGGCAAATTGAAGAAGGCGGGCTTCAACTGGCTTTGTCTCGGCATCGAATCCGGCAGCAAACATGTCCGCGACGGCGTCACGAAGGGCCGGTTCGGCAATGTGGATATCGCCGAGGCCGTGTCCAGGACGCGGGATCAGGGCATTTCCGTCCTCGGCAACTACATCTTCGGCCTGCCCGACGATACCATGGACAGTATGCGGGAAACGCTGGACCTTGCGCTCGACCTCAATACCGAATGGGCGAATTTCTACTGCGCCATGGCCTATCCGGGATCCGCCCTGCACGCGCAGGCCAAGGCCGCCGGCCTGCCGCTGCCGGACGATCCCGGCGGACCGGGCTGGATCGGCTATTCCCAGCACGCCTATGAATGCATGCCGCTGCCGACCGAAGCCCTGTCGGCCGAACAGGTGCTCTCCTTCCGCGATCAGGCCTTCATCGACTATTTTGACCGCCCGGACTACCAGCGCATGGTCGGCGATATGTTCGGCAGCGAGGCGGCGGAGAATGTGCGCGACATGCTGAAAATGACCCTGCCGCGCCGACACCATACGGAACCGGGATGGATGACCCGGCTCGTGAAAGAACCCGTGTAGTTCCTTAGACGGCGACGGAATGGCGCGCGTTACGGGTGGCCAGATAGGTGTCGAAAACGGCTGCAACGGTTCGGACCAGGGGCTTGCCTGCTTCCGTCAGGCGCAGCACATGCCCGTCCAGCGTGACCATGCCATCGCGCTCCATTTCCGCAAGATCGGCGAATTCCGCATCGAAACTGCCGGGAGCGGCATTGTAGCGGCGCAGTGTCGCGTCGAGATCGATGCCGCCACGGCACATCAGTTCCTCGATCACATGGCCGCGCATGATGTCTTCGCCCTGGAAGGCATGGCCCTTGGCGATCGGCAGGATTCCCGCATCGACGGAGCGGGCCCAGGCACCCGTCTCGGCGATATTCTGAACATAGCCGGAGGGCGTGCGTCCGATTGACGTGGCGCCGACCCCCAATAGGGTTTGCGCGGTATCGGTCGTGTAGCCTTGAAAATTCCGTTTCAGCGTTCCGTTCCGCGCGGCAATGGCCAGGGCATCATCGGGCAGGGCGAAATGGTCGAGGCCGATCGCCTGGTATCCCGCCGCTTGGATCAGATCCGTCGCCGCCTTCGCCTGGTCGATGCGCTCTTGGGCGCCGGGCAGGGCGGCTTCATCGATCAGGCGCTGTTTCTTGGCCATCCAGGGAACATGGGCATAGCCGAACAGCGCCAATCGGTCCGGCTTCAGAACCGCGCAGGCCGCGATCGTGGCACGCAACGTATCCACCGTCTGATGCGGCAGCCCGTAGATCAGGTCAAAATTGATGCCGGTGATACCTGCTTGCCTCAGGCCGTTGACGGCATCGGCGACCATTTCCGCCGGTTGGATACGGTTGATCGCCTTCTGGACCTTGGAATCGAATTCCTGGATGCCGAAGCTGGCCCGGGTGAAGCCCAAGGCTCCGATCCGGCGGGTCATCTCCCCGGTCAGCGTGCGCGGGTCGGATTCAATAGCCAGCTCCGCGCCGTCATTGACCGTGAAATGAGTGCGCACCGCGTCCATCACCCGTTCCAGGTCGTCGGGCTCCAGCGCGGTCGGGGTGCCGCCGCCGAAATGCAAATGTGACAGACCGACCCGGCCGGGCAGGTGGTCCGCCACCAGTTGCAATTCCCGGATCAGCGTCTCGACATAATCCGCAACCGGTTCGTAGCGGGAGGCGAGTTTCATGTTGCAGCCGCAATACCAGCACAGCTTCCGGCAGAACGGCACATGCAGATAAAGTGAAACCGGCTCGGCCGGGTTCAGCGATTCCAGCCATCCGGCATAACCGCGTGCACCGATCCCCGCGTCAAAATGCGGGGCAGTCGGATAACTTGTATAGCGCGGCACCGCCATGGACGCGTATTTCTGAAAAACAGGTGGCATACAACCGTCTCCATACCCAGGTAAGACTTTGATTTATTGTTGTAATGCTCTCACCTGCAATCGGTCCTGTCGTTGATCAGGATCAAGCCGGAAGGGGGCATGGACCGTGCCTGTTCTGATGGCCTAGGCTGGGCTTGGACAGGCAACCAGGTTGGAAAGGATCAGGGATGAAACGCGTAAAGGACATGGTCGCCGACGCGAACGAGAAGATCCGCTGCATATCGGCATCGGAAGCGAAGGAAATGCTCGGCCGCGAGGATATCCAGTTCGTCGATCTGCGAGATGTGCGGGAACTGCAGCGCGACGGCATGATCCCCGGCGCCTTCCATTGCCCTCGCGGCATGTTGGAATTTTGGGTCGATCCGGAAAGCCCTTATGCGAAGCCTCAGTTTCAGGCGGACAAGACCTTCGTCCTCTACTGTGCCAGCGGCTGGCGGTCGGCGCTCTCTACCCTGGTCGTGCAGGAGATGGGTCTACCGAAGGTCGCCCATATCACCGAAGGATTCAAAGGCTGGGTCGCAGCGGATGGCGAGGTTGCGACGAAGGAATAACCGCGTCAGGTGAAGTAACGTTCCACCAGATAGACGGTGAACGGCAGGGTCAGGAAGGAAAGTCCTGTCTGGATGGTCACGATTGCAGCCATGAGCGGCGCGTCGCCGCCCATCTGACGGGCCAGCGTGTAGGCGGAGGATGCGGTCGGGGCGGCGCCGAACAGCAGGGCGACGGTCGTCTCCAAAGTCGACAGGCCGAGCGCTATCGACAGCACCACGATCATGACCGGAAAGACCACCATCTTACCGATGACCGAGAACAGGACGGGAAGGGTGGATGTCTGCATCGCCCGCAACCGGATATTCGCGCCGACGCACATCAACACGATGGGCAGCGCCGCCGCGCCCAGAATGCCCAGTGTTTCGTGCAGGACCGGAATGGGGCCGATACCGCCGATATTCACAAGCAGGCCGAGCAGGACCGACAAAATCAGGGGATTGCGCCCGAGGTCGCGCAGGATCGGCTTCAGATACCCCGTTTCCCCCGATTTCCGGTGCAGGGTGACCATGGCCGAGACCATGGTGATATTGGTGACCGGGATCAGGATGGAGGTGGCGAGCGCGGCGACCGCGAGGCCCTCGGTGCCATAGACCCGCTCGGCGATGGCGAGCGCGACGAAGGTATTATGTCTGGCGGAACCCTGCAGGACGGAACTGGTCACCGGGTTGGGCAGGCCGGCCAGTTTTGAGAGGCCCGTTCCGACAATGGCTGCTGCCGCGAAGGCTCCGACCAGGACGGAAGCATAGGATCCGATGAAATGCAGCGACAGTTCGATGGTCGAGGTCTTGTAGAACAGCAGGGCCGGCATCAGGACCCAATAGACCAGCTTGTCGTTCATGTTCCAGAAATCGACATTGGGGATGCCGCCGCGGCGCAGGGCATGCCCCAGCACGATCATCAGGAAGATCGGCGCGATGGAGAGGATGAAATGCGTCATGCTGCTGCCGACCCGACGTGGTTCTGCCGCACCTCTCGCCCTCCGCTTGGGTTAGTTTCAGGGCATTGCCCGGGCCGAAATGCCTACCCGGAATGCTGCCGATAATACTCTATGGTTTTTGCCAATCCGTCACGCAGCGAGGTTCGGGGCAGTGCGCCGAGAAGCGTTTCCAGAGGGCTGTCCGCCAATTCGGGATGCATCGGGATGGGATCGCCTTTCCAGGTGACCGTCGTCGCCGGGGCCAGCGCATTGATCGCAGCGGCTATATCCGCGACATCCGCAACCTCGCCCTTCAGGTTCAATGCATGGGCGCCTTCGAACGAATGGGTCGCGGCCGCATGGAAGGCGGCGGCGACATCGTCGACGAAAATCATGTCCGCCGCGCCCGAATAGCCCAGATGATAGGAGTCACCGCTGGCCGCCGCGCGGCAGGCAAGCGACGGTCCCGCGGTCATGCCGGTTTCCCGGAACGGGCCATAAATCACGGCGGGGCGGAAGCCCACGCTGGCGATCCCGGCTTCCTGCCAATAGGCACGAGCAGCCCCTTCGCAGGCCAGTTTGAAGGCGGCATAGTGCGTCACCGGATAGGGATGAACACCGTCATCGCCGCCGAAGACAGCGCCGCTACTGGCATAGGCAACCGACTTCATGCCATGTGCCTTGGCCGCTTGGAACACGTTCAGGGTACCGATCAACAGGACCTGTGCGCCCAGGACGGGGTTCGCGGCGCAATCGGGCGTCAGCAGAGCGGCCAGATGGGCGATGGAATCGCAACCCTCCGCCGCCGCCTTCACCGCATCGCCGTCGCGGATATCCGCCACCCGCCAGTCCAGGTCCTCGGCTTCCGTCCCCATGATCTTGCGGGCGACGGTTCGGTCGTCCTTCATATCCAGGACGCGGACCTCGGCGCCGCTTTTCTGGAACCGGTCTATGACCCAGGCGCCGAGGAACCCGGCGCCGCCCGTCACCAGAACTTTCATTGCCCCATATCCTCGGCCGTCAGCTGATAGGCGAGGTTGTAGACGATCACCGCCGGATCACCGAGTCCGCAACTGCTGTCGGCGATCGCCTGCAGATAGAGCGGGACCGAGGCTTCCAATTCCGGCAAGCCGCTGCCTTCGATCAGGACCAGGGCATCGAATTCCTTCTCCTTCATGTCCGGGCGCAGTTCGGTCTCCCGCGTCTTGACCCCTGACACCTCTGTCCGGGCCAGGCCGAGATGCACGCCGCAGGCCGCCGTGACGCCGAGCAGATCGTCAACCAATGCCTGGGCGCCGGCCTTGACGTCATCGGCGCCGGCGCCGTCCTGAAAATCCAGCCGTATCGTTGCCATTGCGCCGCCTTCGCCGACGCCGGCCGAAGCGATCCGATCACAGGCCACGCGCAGGAAGTTACGGAAGGTCGGCTGGACCTTGTTGCTCCAGTCTGTCGGGTTGTTGAGTCGCTCCAGATAGGCGGGCGAGCGAAAAACCTCGACCGTTTCGCCGCTATAGATCGTTCCGTAACGATAGCGGGAGATGCTATGGTTGATCAGGCGCTTTCCGACCGTGAAGCCGGGAATGGAAAGTCGTTCCGGCATATGCTCGCGCGTATGCCATTCCATGTATTCGGTCTGACCCGATGGCTCGATGTCGTGCCAGATGGCCAGAAAGGCGTCGCCGGTAAGGGCCATGGGATTTCCTCCTGAGGGTGGTTTTAGTCGTTGAGTAGTTCCTTGGTGGCCGCCAAGGCGCGCCGGGCGACTTCCGAGGCGCCGATGCGTTGCGCCAGGTCGTGGTTGGGAACCTCCACGCTGACCGTCATGTCCGGCGGAATGAAACGGGCGATCGCGGCCAGATCGATACCGCCTTCGCCGGGGATCATCCGGGCGGTACGCGCCACGCGGATGAGTGCTTCGTCGGACGTGTCATAGGGAACGGGGCCGTCACAGATCTGGACATAGTTCATCAACTGCACCGGCAATTCCGCGAATTCGGCGAGGGTGGCGCCGCAGCGGTCGAAATGCAGCGTATCGAACAGGACGGCGGCGGCGGGATGGGCGGCCGTTTCCACAATAAGCCGCGCGGTCGCCAGGTCCTTTACCCCGGTCCAGGGCATGAATTCCAGATCGGCCGTCAGCCCGTAACCAGCCAGCCTTTCGCACAGGGCCGTAAAGGTGTCCTGTACGCGTGCCATGTCGGTATCGCCCACGGCGACAAGCACATGCCTCGCACCAAGATCGGCGATACGGTCCAGAAAGGGAGTGAAATCGTCCAGTCGCGTGTCGGCGTTCAGACGGATCAATTCCGCATCCGCCATGGTGATGCCGGTTGCCCGCATCGCGGCTTTCACATCCGCCAGAAGTTTGTCGTCTTCCAGCAAAGGATAAACCTTGTCGCCGGGGCCGGCCGGTAGCAGGCGGAAACTGATCATGTCGTAACCATGCTCGGCGGCGATCCCGACGGCGGTGACGGGATCCACCCCGTTCCCGGTGAGATAGGCGAGGGAATAGGCGCGTGTCATTGGATATCTCTCCCCAGGTGACGGAAGAATTGCGAGGCGTCGGCGGCGTCGGAAAGTTCGCCGGCGGCTTCCTTCAAGGCGGGGGCAAGTTCCTCGACACGTGACCGGGTCAACCGGACGGCCGGCCCCGCGATGGAAAGACAGCCGATCACCGGTCCGTCACCGCCGCGCCGCAGCGGCACCGCCATCGCCGCCATGCCTTCCATATAGCTGTCGACGGAGAGGGAATATCCGCGCTTTCGCGTGTCCGCGAGGGTCTTCAGGAGTTCCTTCAGTGTCCTGGGCGCCCCTTTACCCGGCACGAAATCCTGCGGTGTCAGCCCCTGGCGGCTGACCAAAGCCAGGGCGTCCTCGTCGCTCATGCTGGCCAGCCAGGCCTGACCGCCGGCCGCGGTGGCGAGATGCACCACCACGCCCTGTTCCCGCCCGGGGTCGTAACGCAACCCGCCGGTGGCGCCTTGGGCGACGGCGACCCAGACCAACCGGTCATCGTCGATGACCGAGAGGCGGATCAACTCGCCGCTCGTGGCGGCCAGGCGGTCGAGGATCGGTTGGGCGATATCCGTGACGCCGCTGCGGCCGAGGAAGCTCAATCCCAGGGCCGCCAGCTTCACGGTGAGCCGGTAATCTCCCTGGTCGCGCGTCTGGCGGACGTAGCCGAGCCGCGCCAGTTCCTGCAATTGCCGGTGTGCGCCCGATACCGGGATGCCCACGTCGCCCGCGATCTGGCTTACCTGCTGGCCTTCCGGATGCCGGGCGAGCAGTTCCAGGATGGCGAGGCCGCGTTCGAGCGCGCTGCTCATGATGTCGGTCCGGCCTCTTTCGCAAGGTCTGCAATCCGGACGCGTTGCCCGCTCGCGGAGGATTGCTTGATCGCCACCACGATCTCCATGTTCCGGATACCGTCATCGCACGTCACCAGGGGGGACGCCGTGCCGCGGACGACATCGCCGAAATGTTCCATCTGGGCGATATAGGTATCGGTTTGCGTGAAGGGGATGGCGTCCCGGTGCAGCGGTTTGGTCCATTCGCCGCCGGGTCCATGCGTCCAATGGGAGAGATCGGGCAAGCTCAACCCGCCGCTGCGTCCGGCATACAGATGCGTCACCGCGTCGTGTTGCGGGAAGCGTCCCGGGTTTTCGCCGGAGGACAATTCCCAGGCCCATGGACCGACGGCGGTGTCGGAAAGCGCCAGCGTGGCGAGGCCCGATTGTTCGAATGTCAGGATTGCGGCTGTCGTGTCTTCGACCGGCAGGCCGCGGACGGCGTTGGACGCGCTGCCCTGTACCGCCGTGACCTCGCCGAAGAAGTGGCGCAGCAGATCGATGTCGTGAATGGCGTTGATCAGCAAGGGACCGCCCTGAACCGGATCGCGGCGCCAGGCGACGTCGAAATAATTGTCTGGCTTGAGCATTGCGCAGGTGACCGTCGCCATGACCAGAGGGCCGATTGCGCCGTTGTCCAGGGCCTGCTTGGCCGCCTTGATCAGCGGGTTGTGGCGGCGATGGTGTCCCACGAGAACCGGAAGGCCGGCCCGTCTGGCGGCGTCGGCCAGGATCGCGCTTTCCGCCAAATCATTCGCGACCGGTTTCTCCAAAAGAATCGGAAGTCCCGCCGCCAGGACCTGGTCCGCGATGGGGACATGGGTATCATTGGGGGAGGCGATGACCACCGCATCCGCCACACGTGCCGCGAGTAGGTCGTCTACGGTCGTGAAATGGCGGACCTGCAGGCTCTCGGCCAGGTCCTTTGCGGCGGGCGCAGGGTCCGCGACCGCCATTAATGCCATGCCGGATACCTTGGTCAGCGTGTCTATGTGAGTCCGGCCTATGACGCCGGTGCCGATCACGGCAACCCGTATATCCACCATCTCTTTCCCCCTTCGTTTCGGAGAGAGTAAACGTGTTCCTGCAAAAAATGAAAACTGTTTCTATTATTGAAATAGGTTCTTGTTTCGATAGGGTGAGGTTGAAGATGCTTTGTTCCCGTTTCTCTGTTTTCCGGCCCGCCCTATGACGATCCTTAAATCCGATGATGCCTTGAACACGAACTGGGATGTGATCGTCATCGGGTCCGGGGCCGCGGGACTGTCCGCCGCTGTTTTCGCGGCGCTGGAAGGCGCGTCGGTTCTGGTGGTCGAACGGTCCAATTTTGTTGGCGGGACATCGGCCCTGTCTGCCGGATCGATCTGGATTCCGAATACGCCGCACGCGGCCGCGGTCGGCATCGACGACAGTGCGGAGGAGGTTGCTGCCTTTCTGGATGCGGCGGTTGGGAACCGGTCGCCCAAATCAATGCGCGACGCCTTTCAGCGCCTCGGGCCCGAAGCCGTGAGGCGCTTGGAGGAGGGGGCCGGCCTCCGTTTTCGTGCGCGGCCGTTTCATCCGGATTATCTGTCCGAACTCGAAGGGGCGAAGACGGGTGGACGGGCGATCGAGGCCATGCCGTTCGACGGCAGCACATTGGGCGAAGCGTTGCAGGTGCTGCGCCCGCCGATCCCCGAGTTTACCCTCCTTGGCGGGATGATGGTGGACCGCGACGATATCGGCCATCTCTTGAAGGTCACGAAATCGGCGACTTCATTCGCCTATGGGGCGAAGCTTCTAGGCCGTTACGCAGTGGATCGACTTCGCCATGGCCGCGGCGCCCGGTTGGTGATGGGTAACGCCCTGATCGGAAGGTTGCTGAAAGCGGCGCTCGACCTGGGTGTTTCGGTGGTGACGGAAACGGAAATACTGGACATCGGGCCCGATCCGCAAAGGCGCAGCGTTACCGTGGCGCGGGAAGGGGGCGAGCAGGCCCTGACCGCGGCAGGCGGGGTGATCCTCGCTTCAGGCGGATTCGCGCGCGATCCCGGGCGCCGAGAAGCCTTCCTGCCGGACCCCGCGCCGGAATACAGCCCGGCCGCGCCGGCCAATACGGGCAGAATGCACGATATCGCCCTCAAGCTCGGCGCGGTTTATGGCGAAGGTTCGGAACAACCGGTTTTCTGGGCGCCGATGTCGCGCCGTCGGCGAAAGGACGGCAGCATGGCGGTCTTTCCCCATTTCGTACTGGATAGATCGAAGCCCGGCATCATCTGTGTGGGGCGGCACGGCAGGCGTTTCGTGAATGAGAGCACCTCCTACCACAAATTCGTCATGGCGATGTATGCGGAGAACCGATCGGGTTCGACGATACCGACCTTTGAAATCACGGATGCGGACGGTCTTCGGAAATATGGACTGGGGATGGTCCGGCCGGGCGGGCACGGCCTCGGTCCGTTTTTGCGCGACGGCTATCTTACCCGGGATGAAACCCTTGCCGGACTGGCGAAGAAACTGGACATCGATGGTGCCGGACTGAAGGAAACCGTCGACGCGATGAATCGCTTTGCTGAAACAGGAGTGGATGAGGATTTCCATCGCGGTTCGACGGTCTACGAATGCGGCAATGGGGACCCGTCGCATGGACTGAATCCCACGCTGGGACCGATCCGCACACCGCCCTTTTACGCCATTCGACTTTGGCCTGGCGAAATCGGCGCCGCGATCGGCTTGTCGACCGACACGGAAGCGCGATTGCTGGATCGGGACGGGCAGGTGATCGGCGGCCTCTATGCCTGCGGCAACGACATGCAGTCCATCATGGGCGGAGTCTATCCCGGGCCTGGCATCAACCTTGGTCCGGCCATCACCTTTGCCTATGCGGCGGGTCGTCATGCCGCGGGGCGTCGATGAGCAGCGGGGAACGCTTCAACAAAGCGTGAACAGACATCAGGTTTCGTGCGGAAATAATTGGCTGGGGGACTAGGATTCGAACCTAGATTGACGGAGTCAGAGTCCGCTGTCCTACCATTAGACGATCCCCCAGCAGAGGGTTCCCGTGGATTTGCGGCGGTTTCAGAGCAATCTGCCTATGTCCGTCGCCGGGAGCGGCGGTTCTAGCCAAGCCCGAACCGACGGTCAAGCCGCCAATGCAGCGACGCATCGCAACAGTCGCTCGCAGCCCAGGCGGCGGGATAATATATTAAAACATTGCGGCAACCTTGCTCACCACTTTGGCGGTGCGGTATTAGAAGGTAATGAAAAGCGAAACACTGGGGCGACCCGGACCCCAGGAGAACCAGACAACCGATACGCCTTCCCGCGCCAAGCCGCCGTGCTTTGCTGCCATCGATATCGGTACGTCCAGCTGCCGCATGCTGATCGCGCGGTCCAAGCGCGACGGATTTCAGGTCATAGATTCCTTCGCCAGGAATGTCCGTCTGGGCAGCGGCGTCTCCGTCACCGGCGTCTTGTCGGACGAGGCAATGGACCGGGCCATTGGGGCGCTTACCATTTGCATGGACAAGATCCGGGATCAGGGCGCCGTCCGGTTCCGGGCCGTTGCCACCGAAGCCTGCCGCAAGGCGCGGAATATTGATAGTTTCCTGCAGCGGGTTCAACGCGACCTCGGCCTTGATGTTGAAGTCATCGGGACTGACGAGGAAGCGCGCCTGGCGATAGCCGGCTGCCTGCCGTTGCTGAACGGGAAACAGCCCTACGGGCTGGTCTTCGATATCGGCGGTGGATCGACCCAGCTTGCCTGGCTCGGCTGCCGGGACGGGCAGGCGGAGGTCATCGGCACCCATTCGATCCCCAACGGCGTCGTCTCGCTGACCGACAGATACGGCAACCGCCTGGCGGACCCGGCCCGGTATGAAACCTGTGTCGAGGAAATGTCGCGCAAGGTGCGTGATTTCTGCCGTTCGCATCGCATTGCGGATTTCGTCGCGCGCGGGGAGGTGCAGATGATCGGCACATCCGGCACGGTGACGACGCTGGCCGGTATCGAGATGGGGCTGGAACGCTATATCCGAAGTCAGGTCGACGGTGCCTCTCTCTCCTTCGACCGGATCGGCACGCTGACGGAATTCCTGCGGCGCTTGGAACTGCCGCAATTGGCGGCCCAGCCCTGTATTGGTGAGGATCGGGCGGAGCTGATGCTGGCCGGATGCGCGATTCTGGAGGCGATTTGCACCTGTTGGCCCGTCGGACGGCTGAAAGTTGCCGACAGGGGCTTGCGCGAAGGCATTCTTCTGGACCTTATGCGGCGCCACGAAGGAGAGCAAAATGGCGCGCGGCGGCAATAAAGGGTCCGGACCCGGCAAATCAGGCAAGTCTGGTAAATCAGGCAGGTCCGGCAAATCAGGCGGCGGTTCCGGCGGCATTCAAGGCGGCTTGGGCGGATCGCGGCAGGAAACCGTGCGGGTAAAGACCGCGCGTCGTCGCAAGACGTCCTCAACCCGTTGGCTGCAACGCCAGTTGAACGATCCCTATGTGGCCGAAGCGAGACGCCGCGGCTTTCGAAGCCGTGCGGCCTTCAAGCTGCTCGATATCGATGACCGCTATCAATTCCTGAAACCCGGCATGGCGGTTGTCGACCTGGGCTGTGCTCCCGGCGGTTGGACCCAGATCGCTGTGGACCGCGTGAAGGCTGGGAAAGACGGTGGCGGCAAAGTTGTCGGCGTCGACCTGCTGGAAGCGGAACAGGTCGCCGGCGCGACCATCTTCCAGGCGGATTTCATGGATGACGACACGCCAGACCGCCTGAAAGCGCTGTTGGACGGTCCGGCGGACGCGGTTTTGAGCGACATGGCCGCGAACACGACCGGTCATCCGCAAACCGACCATATCCGCATCATCGCCTTGGCGGAGGCCGCGCTGGATTTCGCATTCGAAGTGCTTGCGCCCGGCGGTGTGTTCGTCGCGAAAGTCTTCTCCGGCGGGGCCGAAGCGACATTGTTGAACCAGTTGAAGCACAATTTTCAGAAGGTTGCGCATTTCAAACCCCCGTCGAGCCGCAAGGAGTCCGCGGAAACCTATGTGATTGCGATCGGGTTCAAGGGGCGTCCTGCATCGGAAGATGTGGAAAACGCCGGTGACGAGTCCTGATTTGCATAAAGGAATACGAAAATCGCCATAAACTGAAGCCGATTTGCATGTCGCGCTGATCCGAATGGCGAAAAATTTGTGAAATCTGCAGAAAGCGAGACGGCTTGTGCTTGCTTTTGGCGGAATCGTGGCTATTTTCCCGACACCAGATCGAAGAGGAGAAGAGCCATGACCGACACCGGACGCGTTTCAACGGATTATGGCTTTGCCAAGGCACTCACCTTCGACGATGTGCTGCTGCAGCCGGGTTATTCCCAGGTTCTTCCCCACAATACCAAGACGGGCACCAAGCTGACCCGTACGGTCGAGCTCGGTATACCGATCGTCTCGGCGGCGATGGATACGGTCACCGAAGGCCGTCTGGCCATCGCGATGGCTCAGCATGGCGGCCTCGGCGTGGTCCATAAAAACATGTCGATCGAGGATCAGGCAGCGCAGGTCCGTCAGGTCAAACGGTTCGAATCCGGCATGGTCGTCAATCCGATAACCATTAATCCGGACAAGACCTTGGCGGACGCCCTTGATATTATGGATCGGAATGGAATCCATGGCATTCCCGTTGTCTCCAAACGCAGCGGCAAACTGGCCGGTATCCTGACCAACCGGGATGTCCGTTTCGCCGACGACCCCATGACGCCTGTGCGCGACCTTATGACCAAACGCGGTCTGGTCACGGTCAGCGAAGGCGTCAGCCGGGAAGAAGCCAAGCGCCTGCTGCACAAACATCGGATCGAAAAGCTGCTGGTCGTCGACGAGGAAAAGCGCTGCGTCGGTCTGATCACCGTGAAGGATATTGAAAAGTCGCAGGCCTTCCCGAATGCCTGTAAGGACGAGAAGGGCCGCCTGCGCGTCGCCGCAGCGACCGGAACCGGGGCGGAAGGGCTGTCCCGGGCCGAAGCGCTGCTGGAAGAAGGCTGCGATGTCATCGTGGTCGACACCGCCCATGGTCACAGCGCCGGTGTATTGGATCAGGTGGCAGGTGTGAAACGGCTGTCCAACTATGCCCAGGTCATCGCTGGAAACGTGGCGACGCCGGACGGCGCCAAGGCGCTGATCGATGCAGGTGCGGATGCGGTGAAGATCGGTATCGGACCGGGTTCGATCTGCACGACCCGGATCGTCGCCGGTGTCGGCGTGCCGCAGTTCACCGCAATCATGGAAGCCTCCGAAGTCTGCCGCGCCAACGGCGTGCCGGCGATCGCGGATGGCGGCATCAAATTCTCCGGCGATCTCGCCAAGGCGATCGCGGCCGGTGCCGATTGCGCCATGATCGGCTCGCTGTTGGCGGGCACCGACGAAAGCCCCGGCGAGGTCTTCCTGTACCAAGGCCGGTCCTACAAATCCTATCGCGGCATGGGGTCCGCCGGCGCGATGGCGCGCGGTTCCGCCGACCGTTACTTCCAGGAGGAAGTGAAGGAAAGCCACAAATTCGTGCCGGAGGGCGTCGAAGGCCGTGTTCCCTACAAAGGCCCGGTCGCGGAGGTCCTGCACCAACTGATGGGCGGTTTGCGCGCCGCGATGGGATATACCGGCAACGGGACCATCGCCGAGATGCAGCAGAACTGTGTTTTCCGGGAAATCACCGGCGCGGGCCTGCGCGAAAGCCATGTCCACGACATCACCGTCACCAAGGAATCCGCGAACTACCGGATCGACAACTGACCGTGGGCGCAGGTGAAGGCTTCATAGTCGGTTCGGCGGCACGTTTCCCGACGGGGGCGGCCGCATGAAACCCGGTGCGCGTTTACAGACGGCCATCGAACTGCTCGACGATATCGAGGCGCAGAGCGGTAAACCCGCGGATGCGGTGATGTCCGACGGGTTGCGGCAGCGGCGATATGCCGGCTCCAAGGATCGCTCGGCCATCGCGGAAACCGTCTACGGTGTGCTGCGTTGTCGGGCGCAGGTCGATTGGTGGCTGTCCCGCGGCGAATTGCCCGCAACCGGACGCAGCCGGGCCCTGACCTATACGGTGTTGTCTCTCGGCGATGAGGCAGGCGACGACATCCTCTCCGATTTCGTGGAACAGGCCGCTTATGGCGTCGATCCGCCCGATGCGGCTGAACAGGCCTGGCTCGAAGGATTGCGCGGGCAGGGGCTCAATCACCCGGACCAGCCCATTTGGGTCGCGGCAAATCTGCCTGACTGGTTTGTATCCAGCCTGGAACAGCAATACGGCGACGACTGGCGACGGCAAGCCGCGGCGCTGTCGGCCGAGGCGCCCGTCGATGTGCGCGTCAACCTGTTGAAGGCGGATCGGGAAGCCGTTGCCGTCGGCCTGGCACAGGAGGGCATCGAAACCGCGCCCTGTGCGCTCTCACCCGTCGGGCTTCGCCTCACAAGGCGGCGGCCCTTGCGCGGCACCAAGGTCTTCAAGGAAGGCTGGATCGAGGTTCAGGACGAAGGCTCGCAGCTGGTCGCTCTGCTGACCCATGCCAAACCCGGCATGAAGGTCGTCGATTTCTGCGCCGGTGCGGGCGGCAAGACCCTGGCGCTGGCCGCGGGGATGGAGAACAAGGGCCGGATCGTCGCCTGCGATACGTCCGAAATGCGCCTCAGCCGGGCGGCCGATCGCCTGGAACGGGCCGGATCCTTCATCGTGGAGCGTCGGGTTCTGTCTTCCGCGCGCGATAAATGGGTGAAACGCCGTTCCGGCCGGTTCGACGGCGGTTTCGACCGGGTGCTGGTCGATGCGCCCTGCACCGGGTCGGGCACTTGGCGGCGCAACCCGGACCAGAAATGGCGGATCGGCGAGGGGGATGTCGCCGAATTGACGGCGCTGCAATCGGAAATTCTGTCTTCCGCCGCGCGTCTCGTCGCGCCGGGCGGGCGTCTGGTTTATGCGACCTGCTCGCTGTTGAAGGCCGAGAACGAGGATCGGATTGAATCCTTCCTGGCTGAGCGGCAGGACTTTTTCCGGTATCCGATCGAGGATGTCTGGGCCGAGGCCGTGGGCGGCGCCTGTCCGATGACCGGCGATGCGCTGCAGTTGAGCCCGGCGGAACATGGCACGGACGGCTTCTATTGCGCCGTGCTCGGCCGGAAACTGACCGCCTGATACCGGAGCGGAGGCAAGGGGAGACAGGGAAAAATGAGCGAAATTCTGCATCACATGATCACCGGCGGGCCCAGACCGGTCGCGCCTTTCTCCCATGCCACGGAAGTGGACGGTTTCGTCTTCCTGACCGGTCAGATGCCGACCTATCCTGACGATCCGGACAAACCCCTGCCCGAGGGGATCGAGGCCCAGACGAAACGCGTGATGGACAATCTGATCCTGATCCTCAAAGGCCTGGACCTGGACCTGTCGAATGTTTTCCAGGTCCGCATCTACCTCACCCATTTCGACCGCGACTATGAGGTGATGAACCGCACCTATGTCGATTATTTCGAACCCGGCAAACTGCCGGCGCGCACGACGATCGGTGTCACCGGTCTGGCCGTCGGCGCGCTGGTCGAAATCGACATGATCGCCAGACGCCCCTAACGCCCGCCTGAACCCGAGACGCCCCAGGAAAGAGAGACCGAATTCATGACAGACACCACCACCGACGACCGCATCCTGATCATCGATTTCGGCAGCCAGGTGACCCAGTTGATCGCGCGCCGGGTCCGCGAGGGCGGTGTCTATTGCGAGATCCATCCCTTTAACAAGGTGACGGCGGAAAGCATCGAGGCCTTCAACCCCAAGGGCGTCATCCTGTCCGGCGGACCGGCAAGCGTGACACATGACGATACGCCGCGGGCGCCGGAACACCTGTTCGAAACGGATCTTCCGGTGCTGGGCATCTGCTATGGGCAGCAGACGCTGTGCGCCCAATTGGGCGGCGTGGTGTCTCCGGGCAAGCATCACGAATTCGGCCGGTCGATGCTGGAAGTAACCGATGACTGCATCCTGTTCGACGGCGTCTGGAAGAAGGGCGATACGGATCAGGTCTGGATGAGCCATGGCGATACCGTGACTAAGCTGCCGGATGGTTTCCGCGTTGTCGGCAAAAGCGGCAACGCGCCTTTCGCCGCCATCGCGGATGATGAGCGGCGCTATTACGCGGTTCAGTTCCATCCCGAAGTGGTCCACACGCCGCGCGGCGCCGAACTGCTGAAGAATTTCGTTCACCGGGTCTGCGACTGCGGCGGGGAATGGACCATGGCCCATTTCCGGGCCGAGGAGATCGAAAAGATCCGCAAACAGGTCGGCGACAAGCGCGTCATCTGCGGCTTGTCCGGTGGCGTCGATTCATCGGTCGCGGCGGTGCTCATCCACGAGGCGATCGGCGACCAGTTGACCTGCATCTATGTCGATCACGGCCTGATGCGCCTCAACGAATCCGAACAGGTCGTCAGCGTCTTCCGCGACCATTACAACATTCCTCTGGTTCATCGCGACGCCAGCGATCTGTTTCTGGGCAAACTGGCCGGCGTCACCGACCCGGAACAGAAGCGGAAGATCATCGGCGGTCTGTTCATCGACGTGTTCGAGGAGGAGGCCGCGAAGATCGGCGGCGCCGATTTCCTGGCCCAGGGCACGCTCTATCCCGACGTGATCGAAAGCGTTTCCTTCCATGGCGGTCCGTCGGTCACGATCAAGTCGCACCACAATGTCGGCGGTCTGCCGGAACGCATGAACATGAAACTGGTCGAACCCCTGCGCGAGCTGTTCAAGGACGAGGTGCGGGACCTCGGCCGCGAACTGGGCCTGCCGGAAGTGCTGGTCGGCCGGCACCCCTTCCCGGGGCCGGGCCTTGCCATCCGCATTCCGGGTGAAGTCACGCGCGAAGCCGCCGATATCCTGCGCCAGGCGGATGCGGTTTATCTGGATGAGATCCGCAAGGCCGGCCTCTATGACGAGATCTGGCAGGCCTTCGCCGTGCTGCTGCCGGTGAAGACCGTCGGCGTGATGGGCGATAGCCGCACCTACGATCATGTCTGCGCGCTGCGCGCCGTCACCTCGACCGACGGCATGACCGCCGACAGCTATCCCTTCGAACACAGCTTCCTGTCCAATTGCGCGACGCGGATCATCAACGAGGTGCGGGGCGTCAACCGGGTGGTCTACGACTGCACCTCCAAGCCGCCGGGCACGATCGAGTGGGAGTGATGAATGCTGTCATACCAGCACGCCTATCACGCCGGGAACCTGGCCGATGTACATAAGCACGGTGTGTTGGCCTGGGTGATCGATTATCTGACCCGTAAGGACAAACCGCTTACCTATATTGAGACCCATGCGGGCCGCGGCGTCTATGACCTGACATCGAATGAAGCGTTGAAGACCGGGGAAGCCGCGGCGGGCATCCTTCGGTCCGAGGTCGCCGGATGGTTCGACGCGGACCATCCCTATGGGGCGGCTCTCACGCGGTTTCGCGATAGGTGGGGGGAGAACGCCTATCCGGGGTCGCCGATGGTTGCCGCCTCCTTGTTGCGCGACACCGATGTCATGCATCTGGCCGAATTGCATCCGCAGGAAAATGCGGCCCTGAAGGCGGCCATGGGCAGGCGGGCGCATATCCACCAGCAGGACGGCTACAAAATGGCCAAGGCAATCTGCCCACCGACGCCGCGGCGGGGCTTACTGCTGATCGATCCCAGTTTCGAGCAGAAGGCGGAATACGATCAGGTGCCGGATGCCATGGCGATGATTCACAAGAAATGGAATGTGGGCGTGATTATGCTCTGGTATCCGGTGCTGCAGAAACGCCTGCACGGTGCGATGGCGGTGCGGCTTGAAAGCCTGTTCCCCGACGGCCTGCGCCACGAGGTGGCTTTTCCGCCCGCCAGGGAAGACCACGGCATGACCGGTTCCGGCCTGTTCATCATCAACCCGCCCTATGGTTTACGTGAGGAACTGGACCGGATTGGCGCCCGGATGGCGACCCTGACCGGATAGCCGGGTCCAGCGGAAGGTTTCTATTCCGCGGCGGCTTTCGGTGCTGAGCGGGGGGCGGGGGAGTACTGCCGGCCGCACTTTCTACCGCCCATCTTCCCGGTTGAACGTGTCGGCCGATGCGGCGGTCCAGCGCCGGGAATATTCGTCATTCTTGCAGGTATCATCGACAAGACAGCCGATCGGCAGTTCCGGATAGGCCTTGTCGCCCGTAACCGTCTCCCCGCTGTTGAGGCGCATGTTGAAATGGTGCGGTTTCAATTCCGCCGGCTTGCGCAACCCGGCCGCGCCGACGATATCGGCAACGGCCCGTAGCGTGTTCCGATGGAACCGGGCTACGCGCAGAGCCTTGTCCGCGGGAACCAGCGCCCGCTGCCGCAACGGGTCCTGGGTCGCGACGCCGGTCGGGCATCTATTGGTGTGACAGGCCTGCGCCTGGATGCAGCCGATGGCGAACATGAAGCCGCGCGCGGAATTGCACCAGTCGGCGCCGAGCGCGCAGGCGCGCACGATATCGAAGGCGGTGACCAGCTTGCCGCTGGCGCCGATGCGGATCTGATCGCGCAGACCGGCTCCCCGTAATGTGTTGTGAACGAAGGTAAGGCCCTCGATCAACGGCATGCCGATATGATTGGCGAATTCCAGGGGTGCTGCGCCGGTTCCGCCTTCCGTGCCGTCGACGACGATGAAGTCCGGGACGATCCCCGATTTCCGCATAGCCTTCACGATGCACATGAATTCGCGCCGGTGACCGACGCATAGTTTGAAACCGACGGGCTTGCCGCCTGACAGATCGCGCAGGCGGTCCAGGAATTCGCATAGTTCCATAGGCGTATGGAAAGCCGAATGATAGGGCGGAGAAATACAGTCGCGGTCCATCGGGACGCCTCTGGCCTCGGCGATTTCCGGGGAAATCTTCGCCGCAGGCAACATGCCGCCATGGCCCGGCTTCGCGCCCTGGCTTAGCTTCACCTCGATCATTTTGACCTGCGGGCTGACCGCTTGTTCGGCGAATTTGTCGGGATCAAATTGTCCGTCGGCTGTGCGGCACCCGAAGTAACCGGTGCCGATTTCGTAGATTATGTCGCCATTGCCTTCGCGGTGATACTTACTGATCCCGCCTTCACCGGTGTCATGCACGAAATTGCCCGCTTTCGCGCCGGTGTTGAGCGCCAGAATTGCGTTGCCGCTCAAGGCGCCGAAACTCATCGCTGAAATATTGTAGAGCGAGGCGTCATACGGCTGTTTGCAGTCCCTGCCGCCGACGCGAATGCGAAAATCGCTGTCTGCCAGATGCTGTCCCGCGACCGAATGGGTCAGCCAGGCATAGCCGGGATCGTAAACCCGCTCCCGCGTGCCGAAAGGCCGTTTGTCTTCCTCGCCCTTCGCGCGTTGATAGATCAAGGACCGTTCGTCCCGGCTGAACGGCTCTTCGTCGCGGTCGCTCTCGATCAGGTACTGCCTGATTTCCGGCCGGATTCCCTCGAACAACCACCGCATATGACCGATGATCGGATAGTTCCGCAAAATCGAATGGCCCGGCTGGACGAGGTCCCAGATTCCGAGCGCAACAAGCGCCGCCAGCAGCAGGACTGCCGGTATCAGCCACGGGAACCATACGGAGAGGACAGCGGATGCGAGCGTCGCAAACACGGCCAATACGATGAATGAATAGCGAAGCATCACGTCAATTCCCGTTTGATGAACCGACCGACAGTGGCTGTCGGGACCGGATCCAACTTATGTCATTGTCCTGCCCTGGTCGACGGCTGTGCCGGCGAATGCAGCCGTCCTTGAGGATGATGGATCGGTGCGGCGGGCCGACCGTTCCTTGAACAAACATGGCTCGTCGGCAGTGGCAATGGATCGATACTCTTTGGCCGGACATCGGTAACCGGCCAAGCGTAGACTGCCCGTGCTTCGCGCAACACATCGAAAGACCGTGCCCATGACCCGTGATCGCCTGTATTTCCTATTGCTGAATATCGGCCATTTCATGGATCACCTATTCACGCTGATTTTCGCGACCGTGGCGGCCTTGGCGCTTTATCGCGAATGGGGCATCGCCTATGCGGAGCTATTGGCCTACGCGACGCCGGGTTTCTTTGCATTCGGCCTGTTCTCCCTGCCGGCCGGCTGGTTGGCCGACAAATGGAGCCGGGACGGTATGATGTGCGTTTTCTTCGCCGGGATCGGCCTTGCCTCCATTGCGACGGGGTTTGCTGAAACGCCGTTGCAGATCGGCACAGGGCTTTTCGTGATCGGCATGTTCGCCGCCATCTACCATCCGGTCGGCCTGGCCATCGTGACCACCAAGTGGCGCAACACCGGAATGCGAATTGCTACGAACGGGGTTTGGGGGAATCTAGGCGTCGCCGCCGCCGCGCTGATTACCGGGTTCCTGATCGATCAAACGGGATGGCGAATGGCGTTCATTCTGCCCGGCCTGTTTTCGATTGCCATGGGGGGCGCCTATCTGGCCTTGCGCTGGGGCGCGATCGGCGTCGAACACCGCGCCGACAAATCATCTCCACAGAACACGCCGGCTGTATCGGCCGATTACAAAAGGCTGCTGCTGCGCGTGTCGGCCATCGTGTTCCTGACCACGGCCGTTTCCTCCATTATCTTTCAATCGACAACATTCGCCCTGCCGAAGATATTCGAGGAACGCCTCCAGGGGCTTGCCGGTACCTTGGCCGATTGGGCGAATGGCGGGGGGCTGATCGACAACGGTCTGATCGGCAGCGGCGACATCGCCACCATGATCGGTTCGATGGCCTTTGTCGTCTTCGCCGTGGCCTCAATAGCGCAACTGGTCGTGGGCGCCTTGCTCGACCGGTTCGGACCGCGCCGCGTCTTCATGACCGTGGCCGTCATACAATTGTTCTTCTTCGCGGCGATGCCGGGCCTGACCGACGGGCCGGCACTGCTCGTCGCCTTCGGTTTCATGCTCGGTGCTTTCGGGCAGATACCGATCAACGATTACATGATTGGGAAGACCGCTTCGGGACCTTTCCGGGCCCGCATCTACGGTGTGCGCTACGTCGTCAGTTTCTCGGTGCTGGCGGCGACACTGCCGTTGATCGGCTTCGTCTATCACAATTGGGGTTTCGACACGCTGTTCCGCATCCTTGCCGTCGCCGCGGTGATCATTCTCGCCGCCGTGGCGCTGCTGCCGCGGAAATTGCCCACGCCGGAAACCGTTCCCTGAAAGCCCGGCCTTCGATCCTTCGATCTGCGCTTCGTTGATTTATGGGGCGCGGCGTGGTCTGTCAGCGCCGACGCAAGATATGCGCAAATGTTCGACGGTAAGGGATCCGACGCGTGGGAGTAGAGATTGTTCGCCGCCTCGCCGAGTTGCGGGGCATTGTTGCCGATTGGCGGGGGCAGGGGTTTCGTGTCGGTGTCGTGCCGACCATGGGCGCGCTGCATGAGGGGCATCTGAGTCTGGTCCGCGCTGCCTTGGTAAAGACCGACCGGGTCATCGTCACGCTGTTCGTCAATCCGAAGCAGTTCAACAGTGCCGCCGATCTGGCCGCTTATCCGCGTACGGAGAATGATGACGCCGCCAAGTTGGCGCCGCTCGGCGCGCATGTGCTTTACGTGCCGGACGGTGATCAAATGTACCCGCCTGGTTTCGCGACCACGGTTTCGGTGGAAGGCGTTTCCGAGGGCCTCTGCGGCGCCCGCCGGCCGGGCCATTTCGACGGGGTTTCGACCGTTGTCACGAAATTGCTGCTGCAGACCGGCGGGGACTTTGCCTTTTTCGGCGAGAAGGATTTCCAGCAACTGCACGTCGTCCGTCGTCTGGTGACGGATCTGGATATCCCGATCGAGATCGTCGGCTGCCCGACGATACGGGAAGCGGACGGTGTCGCGATGTCCTCCCGCAATGTGCATCTGAGCGCGGCGGAACGCGCGATCGCCCCCGCGCTTGCGAAGGCTTTGTTCGAAGCATCGGACCGCATTGCCAAGGGCGCTTCGGTTCCCGATGAGATCGAAACGGCCCGAAGCCGAATCCTGGCCGCCGGTTACGAGACGGTCGAATACCTGGAACTTCGCGGAGAGGACGATCTGAAACCGATGCCCGTGCTGGATCGGCCCGGCCGGTTGCTGGCCGCCGCCGTGCTCGGCTCGACGCGGCTGATCGACAATGTGCCGGTTTCAGTTGGCCGACGATAGGGGTGGGGAGAGCGGACAAGCGGGTCCGGAGGGGCGCACAGGGTGGCATTCACTTCGGCCGGTGCACGACCCTGATTTTCCCGACATCGCCGCCGCCGCAAAAGAAGCGGTCGGCGCCGTCCGATTCCAATCCTGAAACACCGATGCCCGACGGTAGGTCCAGGCGCTGCAGGACCTCGCCGGTATCCGGATCGATTTGACGAAGGTCGCTTTCGTTTTCCTGCCAGGTGCCGTGCCACAAATCGCCTTCCACCCAGGTGACGCCGGTGACGAAACGGTCCGACGAAATCGTGCGCAGGACCTCACCCGTATCGGGATCGACCTGATGGATCTTGCAGCCGCGGTGTTCGCCGACCCAAAGCGACCCTTCGGCCCAGGCCATGCCCGAATCCCCGCCATTGCTGGGGGCCGGTATCGTATGAAGAATGCTGCCCGTCTGCGGGTCGATCTTTTGGATCACGGCCTCGGTTATCTGATACAGATGCCGGCCGTCGAAGGCGGTTCCCGCATCGGCGCCCATCGTATGCTTCCGCGTCACGACGCCGTCCGTGGGGTCCAGGGTATACAGTCCTTCACTGGTGGCGAACCACACCTGTTTTCCGTCATAGGTGACCCCATGAACCCCTTCAATGTCGGGGAAGGGGCCATATTCCCGGGTGATATGCGCTGCGTTCTTTTTCATCCCGCCATTCTATCCCGAAGGCGGGACGGCCGGGAGTAACAAACTTGTCGGGAAACCGGGGACAGCGGCCGCGATCCAGCGACAGGCCCGGCCTTGGCCAAAGGACTCGACCTTGCCCGTGCGGGCAAGCGCCTGAAGCGCGCGTTGAATGGTCCGCGGGCTGACATCCATGGCCTGGGCGAGGGCGGAACTAGTCCAGGCTTCGCCATCCGCCAACAGCGCCAGCAACGCTGTGTACTCGCCCTCCTCGGGCGGGGCGAGAACCGCCACGTCCGTTGCCCTCATTGGAACCAACCTGAAGCCGCCCGGCGACGCGGTTATCTCCGCGAAGGGGGCGATCGCCTTTCTCAAACGGCCGATTTCGACGCGTAATCGCGCCCGTTGTGACTCGTCGGCATGGCGCGATCCGAAAGCGCCTAGCAGCAGGGTCGCCCTTGTGGCATCCGCCGGCCAGGCTTCCGCAAGCGCCCGCAGCAGGGTGAACAGGACGGGGCGGCTGGCCAGGGATTTGGTCGTCGTTGTCCTGTGGACGGCATTCCGACAGGCATCCACGACCAGGATGTCCGAAGCCAACAGCGTTTCCACTTCTGCGAGGTCGACCAGCCGGTCGCCGTCCCGGGTGATGACGCGCGCGGCGGGGTGGCCGAACTGTCTGTCCGCATGGTCCGCCTCGGCAATCAGCGCCGGTATTCCTGTTTGCCGCGCCGCCGTCGCAGCGTTTTGCAGCGCGGTTCGTGCCGAACCGGCTTGAACGCGGCGCATGGCGAGGCCCGCGATCACAAGCCAGAAGCCGACGCGGGATGCCGGCGGCAAGTCATCCGGCATGCAATCGGAAAGGCGCTGCTCCGCCTGGTCCAGCTTGCCGATCAGAAGCAGCCGCCGGGCGTCCAGATAGGCGGCATGGGCCGCGTTCGATACGTCCCCATACCGCAGAAGATCCGCCTGCGCAGCCGCCAGACCGCGTTCGGCCCGGGCAAGATCCCGGCAGACAAGGGCGATTTCCGCTTCGGCCAGCAGGCAGCGCGCCCGCGCAGCCGGTTCCCGCGTGCCGAACGCGCGCGCGGCCCGACGCAGCAGGTCCCGTGCCCTGTCGAGATCCCCCATTTGCGCCATCGCGATGCCGCGCAAGGCCAGGGCCGGCGGGTCGTCGCGCAAAGCCACGTGCTTCAAGGCCGAAAGAGCATCGCCGCGGGCCAGGAAACGGGCAGCGGCCGAAATCAAGGAGTCCATTGAAATCCCGTCACGATTGTAACTCACGCCATTCGACCCGGCGGCGGTATTCCGGGGGCAGCGGCGCATCTGGACGCGCTGAAGTCTGATCGGAATGAGGAAAATGGCAACAGTCATCGCAACCGGAGCGGAAAAGAATAATCCGCCGAGAAGGATCGCCCCGGCGTATGTGCTGCGTTTGGCGGCGGCGCCGACCTTCGCGTTTATGGCCGCCGTCGCGGCGCTGCAGCCGGAGGATGCATCATTTTGCGGGCCGGTCTCGGACGCACGGCACCTGAGCGGTATGACGGCGATGTATCTGTTGATGTGTGTTTTTCATCTTCCGGCCTGGCTGAGGCTTGCCGATGACCGAAAGCGGAAATCACGCCGCCTTAAACCCGAACGGAATGGAGCAAGATGATGCATGATGTTGTGATATCACGCGAGGACTGGCTGTCGGCGCGCAAGGCGTTGCTGGACAGGGAGGTGGAGATGACGAGGCAATTGGATGCCTTGCGCGCGGAACGCCGGCGCCTGCCTTGGTTCCGGCTTGAGAAGGACTACCGTTTCGAAGGCCCTGAAGGCGTCCGCACGCTGTCGGATCTGTTCGACGGACGCAGTCAGCTTGCGGTCTATAACTTCATGCTGTCTCCGGGGTCTGATCATATCTGTAACGGCTGTGCCTTCGTCAGCGATCATATTGATGCGGCGCGCCGGCATTTCGAACAGGGGGATCTCTCCTTCGCGGCGGTATCCCGCGTGCCGGTGGATCGCATTCAATCCGTGAAGACTCGCATGGGTTGGACGTTTCCATGGGTTTCCTCCGCCGAGAGCGATTTCAACCATGATTTCGGTGTCTTCTTCACGGAGGAGGAATGCGCCGCGGGTGAGGCGCGATACAATTACGGCAAGTCCCGGATCGAGAACCCCGTCGATCTGTTCGGCGTCAGTATTTTCGTGAAAGACGAGGGCGGTGACATATTCCACACCTATTCGACCTATCAGCGCGGGGCGGAACTGTTGATCGGGGCTTTCAACTGGATGGATCTGACGCCCAAGGGTCGCAATGAAGGCGACGGCATCATGAGCTGGGTCAAACTTCACGACCAATACTGACGCCCGGCTTTCCCAAACCATACAGGGCGCTGCCGTCGGGCGGCGCCCGCCATGGTCACGAAACGACGACCCGAACGAAGCGCAGGTCGATTTCCGCCCGGTTCAGGTAGGCGTATTCCTGGTCGGAACGGTAGGCGGCATACTGGCCGGGCATCAGGCTTTGTTGGCGTCCGGAAAGGTCCAGCGTGAGCGTACCGTCGATCACGAAAACCATCTCATGCCAGCCTTGCGGGTCGGGCTCCGCCATATAGCTGTCCCCCGGGCTGAGATGCCAGTGCCATAGCTGCGCTTCCGATGCGGCCGGCGTACTGGCAAGCAGGGTCGCCTCGCTGCCCGGTTTCGGTCCGCGCCACAACACCTGGTCGATGACATTCATCGCGTCCCGCGTCGGATCACGAACAAGGTCGACGAAGCCGACGCCCATCGCGGCGGCCAGTTTATCCAGGCTGGACAGGCTGATATTGGCGTCGCCGCTTTCCACCGCCACGATCATGCGTCGGCTGATGCCGGATGCTTCGGCCAGGGCGGCCTGGCTCAAACCCGCGCGGCCGCGCAACCGTTTCAGGTTTTGCGAGACATGGGCGAGGACGCTGTCCTGGTCTTGACTGTGCAATATATTGCTCATATTTTTTTGTCGCTCCAGCGGGTATCGCCGTCAAGGGGCTCCGTTCCATCGCAGTATTTGGGGGAAACGATGTCTGCTCAACCGCGCATCCTGAACGCAAGCGATATCGACGATCTGGTCGGCCGGATCGACGTTCGGGGTGTCTTGGAGGACATGTTCCGATCCCTGGCCGACGGACAGGCTGTTCAGCCGCCCCAGACCGTCAGTTTGTTCCCGGGCAACAACGGCGATTTCATCACCTATCTCGGCGTGATGGCGGGTCAGAATGTCTTCGGCGCGAAGCTGTCCCCGTATATTCCGGGCGAAGGCAAGGCGCTGGTAACCGCCTGGACCCTCCTGATGTCGATGGAAAGCGGCGTGCCTCTTCTGCTTTGCGATTCCATGCGCCTGACGACCGAACGGACGGCGGCGACATCGGTCATCGCGGCCGATCACCTCGCAGGCGAAGAGGCCGGGGTTCTGACCATTATCGGCACCGGCGCGGTCGGCCTGGCCCATCTTCGCTACGCGCAGGCAATTCGGCCTTGGTCGGAAATACGCCTCTGTTCCCCTTCCGCCGCCGGCAAGCCGGATCTGCCGAAACGGACGGAGCAGGGCACGCCGATCGTGATCGGCACGGACGCAAACGCGGCTGCGGCGGGTGCGGATGTGGTGATGCTCTGCACCTCGGCCGGGAAGCCGGTGATCGACGTGACCGGGTTGAAACCCGGTGTGGTGGTGACCTCGATCAGCACGAATGTTCCCAACGCGCATGAGGTCGATCCGGCTGCGCTGAACGGCCTCGACGTCTATTGCGACTATCGGGCGACGACCCCGGCCTCGGCCGGAGAGATGAAACTGGCCGCGGCGGCGGGAACCTGGTCGGCGGAGGCCCTGCGCGGGGATCTTCCGGAACTGGTCGCCGGACGCGCAGCGGCGCCCAGCGGCGACCGCCCCGTTTTCTTCCGGTCCATCGGCCTGGGACTGGAGGATGTGGCCGCGGCGCTGGCCGTACTCCGCGGGCTTGAAGACTGAAACGAACGGTAGAACCGAGGACTGATGTTATGAAAATTCGCGACTTCGGCGTCGAGATATGGATGAACCGGTATGAGAACCATTGCGAGCTGAACCTGGCGGAGACCTGCGTGCAGTCGCTGACCGTCGAGGAACTGCTGGCGATGGCGGGCAAGACCGAGACGATCCTCTCCGAACTTCTGCCGATGAAACTGACCTATGGCGCGATCGAGGGCAGCGACCGCCTGCGCAGGTTGGTTGCCGGGCTGTATGAACGGCAGAAACCGGAAAACGTCGTCGCGACCCATGGCACGATCGGCGCCAATGCGCTGGTGCATGAGACACTGGTCGAGCCGGGCGACCGGGTGATCTCGGTCCTGCCGACCTATCAACAGCATTACTCCATCCCGGAAAGCTACGGCGCGGACGTCCAGATCCTCAGATTGACCGAAGCGACGGGATTTCTGCCCGATCTCGACGCGTTGAAGCGCCTCGCCACGCCGGGCACCAAGCTGATCGCGATCAATAATCCGAACAACCCGACCGGTTCGCTGATGGACCGCGCCTATCTTGAACAGATCGCCGGGATCGCCCGGGAGTGCGGCGCCTGGGTTCTCTGCGACGAGGTTTATCGGGGAACCGACCAGGACGGCGACGGGTCGACCGTTTCCATGGCCGACCTCTACGAGAAGGGGATCAGCACCGCCAGCATGTCCAAGGCCTATTCGCTGGCCGGTCTGCGGCTGGGGTGGATCGTCGGTCCGGTTGAGCTTCTGCATGCGGTTGCCGTCCACCGGGACTACAATACCATCAGCGTCGGCATGCTGGATGACCATTTCGCCTGCATCGCGCTGGAGAACCGGGACAAGATCCTGGGGCGCAGTCAGCAGATCACACGCACCAACCGCGCCATCCTGTCGGAATGGGTGGAGGGCGAGCCGCTGATCTCCTGGATCGCGCCCAAGTCGGGCACCACTGCGCTGTTGAAATACGACCTGCCGATGACGTCCGAGGAATTTTGCGTGAAGCTGCTGGAAGCGACCGGCGTCATGCTCACCCCCGGCAGCGCCATGGAGATGGAAGGATATCTGCGCATCGGCTACGCCAACGGGCCGGAGATCATCCGCGAAGGATTGAAACGGATGAGCGGGTTCCTGCGGGAGCAACAGGCCGCGGCCGCCTGACCGACGGAAAGCCCTTTACGGACCTCTCGGTTTTCCGTCAGGCTCATCCGATCGATCGATCGGATGAAGGGGCGGCACGATGCGCAACGTGGTTTTTTCCGGAATGCTTCACGCGGCGGTCCTTTGCCTCGCGATGCCGCTGCTATCGGGGACGGCCGGCGCCGACGAGCACGGTCCGATCGGCGATGGGGTGAAGGACCTGCCGATCTTTGATGCCCATATCCACTACAAGGAACCGGCCTGGGGACCGTATCCGGTCGAGAGCATCATCGAATTGATGGATCGAAACGGCGTGGCCATGGGGCTCGTTTCCTCGACGCCGGATGAAGGCACCATCATGCTGTGGGAATACGCGCCCAGCCGGATCGTTCCGGAACTGCGGCCCTATCACGGTAATGCCGGGTCCTCGAACTGGACCAAATCGCCGGGCATGGAAGCCTATCTGCTGGAACGCCTTGACGCCTATCCGCATGAAGGGATCGGCGAGTTTCACATTCATAACCTCGACACGTCGGATGAACCGCTGTTCCGCAAGGTCATCGGCATGGCCAAGGCGCGGGACATTTATCTGCATGTCCATTCCGGGCCGGAGCCCGTGCGCTGGCTCTACGGTCTCGACCCCACGGTCAAGATCATCTGGGCCCATGCGGGCCTGGGCGAACCGGCGGAAGCGGTCCATGCCCTGATGGCGGCGTTTCCGACCCTGGTGGCGGATACCTCCCTGCGGGAGCACGCGATTCTCGGCCATGGCGACAAACTTGATCCGGCATGGGAAAAAATCATCTACGACTTCCAGGACCGCTTGATGGTGGGTAGCGATACCTGGGTGAACGGCCAGTGGGACCGTTATGACGATATCATCGCGTCGAACCGATTGTGGTTGTCGAAACTGCCGGCGGACATCGCCCGGAAGATCGCCTACGAGAATGCCGAACGCCTGTTCAACCGGGATATTTCCAACGCATTGATCGGGACCCGATAGGCCGTTCCGTCTTCGATCCGTTCCCGCGGTCCCGCTTGTGATTTCGCGGCCGGTGCGTTTTTCCTCAGGCGCCCTCCCTTAGTCCCGACTCCTTCGCTATGTCTCTAGGCCAACTGAACAGAGCTTGAAGAGACCATGACGCCGATTTCCATTCTAGACCTTGTCCGGGTGACCGAAGCGACCGATGCGACGGGCGCGCTGTACAATGCGCGTGACGTTGCCCAACACGCGGAGCAATGGGGCTATAACCGGATCTGGGTGGCGGAACATCACAACCTGGCCGGCATTGCCAGCGCCGCCACATCCGTCGTCATCGGCCATATCGCGGCCGGGACGAGCAGGATACGCGTCGGGGCAGGGGGCATCATGCTGCCGAACCATGCGCCCTATATCATCGCCGAGCAGTTCGGCACGCTGGATCGTCTGTTCCCGGGTCGGATCGATCTCGGCCTCGGCCGGGCGCCAGGGACGGATCAGATGACCCTGCGGGCGCTGCGGCGGGACCCGGGCTCGTCCGACAATTTCCCCCAGGACGTGCTGGAGCTTCAGGCCTTCCTGGCGCCGCCGCAGCCGGATCAGCGTATTGTCGCGATCCCGGCGGCCGGAACGGAAGTGCCGCTCTGGATTCTCGGTTCCTCCAATTTCGGGGCCATGCTGGCGGGTGAGTTGGGGCTGCCCTATGCCTTCGCCTCACACTTCGCGCCGGATTATCTGCTGCCGGCGATGGAGCTTTACCGCAGCCGGTTCAAGCCGTCGGAGCAATTGGCCAAACCCTATGCGATGGTCGGCGTCAACGTCATCGCCGCCGACACGGATGAAGAGGCAAGACGTCTGGCGACCACGCAGCAGATGTCCTTCACCAATCTCGTCCGCGGCACGCGTGGTCTCAGCAAACCGCCGATCGACGATATCGAAACCTATTGGTCGCCGATGGAAAAGGCACAGGCAGGCAGGATGCTGGCCCGGTCGATCTACGGCTCTCCCGAGACGGTGCGGGCGGGTCTGGAAGCGCTGGTTAAGGAAACCGGCGCCGACGAATTGATCGTCGTCTCCGACGTCTTCGATCATCAGGCACGTCTTCGGTCCTTCGATCTGATCGCCGAGGCGGCGGGGATCAAACCGGTCTGACGTCAATCGAGGTCAGACCGTCCCCAATGCCCGCCATAACCCGCGAAGGCCGAGCGCGACGATAAGGCAGCCGACACCGATCATCAGCGCACGGCGGGGCGCGACCCTGACGACGAAGGCCGACAATGGGGCGGCCGGCAGGCTACCCGCGACAAGCGCAACCGCCGTCATGCCGAAATCCTGCCAACCGAGATGGCCCAGGAAGGTGATCGCGATCGCCGTCGTGACGAAAAACTCGGCGGCGATCGCCGATCCGATCATGTGGCGCGCCGAATTGCCGGACGCGACCAGGGTTCCGGACACGATCGGCCCCCAGCCGCCCCCGCCGATGGCATCCAGAAAGCCGCCGATCCCCCCGAGCGGCAGCAGCCCGCGCGGCGGCCGGATTCCCGGCGTCGCGCGATACGCTTTCCAAAGGATCAGGGCGCCCATGCCGGTCAGATAGGCGGACACGAAGGGGACCAGGAAGTCGCCGATGCCGGTCGCCAGCAGGCTGGCCCCGCATATGCCGCCGAGCACCCCGGCGATCGCCATGGGACGGACCAGCTTCCAGTCCACATTCCTCGCTACATGGTGCGAACCGGCGCTGACGGCGGTCGTCGCGGTTTCCGCCAGATGCACCGCCGCACTGGCGCTGGCGGGAGAATAGCCGAGGGTCAGCAGCAGCGCGGTCGATGTCAGGCCGTAGGCCATACCCAGGGCGCCGTCGACCATTTGTGCGGCGAACCCCACGGCGGCGATTTCCCAGAAGTTCTCCATCAGAAGTTTTCCATCAGCGGGCTGCGTCCTTCGGCGCGGCCTTTTACGGCGCAGGCGGCCTCTTTGAATAAGCCTGCCGACCCGCGTTGTGCGGGGCGGGTAAACCGCCCGTCGACCGGCGACGGTTCTAAAATGACGTCAGTATATTTCCGCGTCGATTCAATAGGCGGCGAAAAATAAATATCTGTCTGGAACAGACGGGTCAGACCCGATATCGGGCGACGCTTTCCCTGAACATGTCCATGAATTCCATCATGACGAGGGATGGGTTCTTATGGGTCGGACGAACGATGGCGAGCCGGTGAGGGATCCGCGGTTCGAAGGGCCGGAACGCCACGCCGCGGCCGCGATATCCTTCCGCATCCAATTCGCTGATGACCGAAACGCCCAGGCCGCGGGAAACCAGTTCGCATGCGGCGGTGAATTGGCGGATCTCCACCAGCGAATTGATTGCCACCCCCTGGGATTGTACCGCCTCCTGGAAGGCACGGTAGAACGGGCTGTCCCGCCGGGTATGAATGATTTTCTGGTCTGCCAGGTCCGGCGCGCGGATTATCTTTTTCTCCTCGAAAGGGTGGCCTTCCGGGAAAATACAAACGGTCCTGAGGTCAATCGTCTCGCTTTGCACGGCGGGATGCCCTTCGAACCCGTCGGTAATTCCCAGGTCGTATTGTTCGTTGAGCATCCATTCCATGATGCGCTCCGGTCGGTCTGGCTCGATCGTGACGGTAACGCCGGGCCGTTCCTCCAGAAAGGCGGACAGGACATCCGGCAGATGACTGGTCGCGAATCCGGGCAGGCAGGCGACCTTCAAATGCCCGGCCTTCCGTTCGGTCAGGTTCCGGCTGAGTTCCTGGATATGATCCAACCGTTCCAGGACACGCTGAATATCGGGCAGCAGAAAACGCGCTTCCTGGGTCGGGATCAGCACGCCGTCGCGGCGCTGGAACAACTGGAACCCGATTTGGGAGGAGAGGTCCGAGAGCAATCGGCTTACCGCCGGCTGGGAAATGCCCAGTTCCTCGGCGGCGCGGGTCATCGAACCGGCTTCCGCGACGGTCATCAGGGCTTCCAACTGGCGCATCCGTAATCGCATCGTCATCTTACTCAAGTAGCTTTGATATGAAGATCTGCGATCGTCATAGGCATAATATATTGTTATGTAAATCGTTACATAAATCGTTGTTCATTATGTAATCGAACTGTAGCATTTTTTGGATAAGCGGAGGCACGCGCCCGTCATTCGGCGGGTTGGTCTGCCCATTGGGAGGTACATATGAGATTTTCTGCAGTCGGCGCTTTGGTCGCCGGATCCTTGTTGGCGTCGCCGATCAGTGCGATGGCCCAAACCGAAGTACAATTCTGGCACGCTTTCACGGGCCGGTTGGGTGAACTGGTGGCGGAGCAGGTGGACACCTTCAATGCCAGCCAGAGCGATTACAAAGTGGTTGCCTCCCACAAGGGCAACTACTCCGAAACCCTGAATGCCGGCATCGCCGCGTTCCGGGCCAAGGAACAGCCGCACATCCTGATGGTCTTTGAAGTCGGGACCGCGACCATGATGGCCGCCAAGGGCGCCATCAAGCCGGTCTATGAAGTAATGGCCGATGCCGGCGCCACCTTCGATCAGGAAGCCTATATCGGCGCGGTGAAGGGGTATTACACCACGACCGACGGCGAAATGTTGTCCCTGCCGTTCAACTCCTCCACCCCGGTATTGTGGGTGAACAAGGACGCGCTGAAAGGGGCCGGTATCGACCCGAACGTCGATCTCTCCACCTGGCAGAAGGTCGGCGACGTCCTCGACAAGCTGAAGGCGTCCGGCCATTCCTGCCCGTTGACGACCGCATGGCAGAGCTGGATCCATCTGGAAAACTTCTCCGCCTATCACAACGTTCCCTTCGCGACGAAGGATAACGGTTTCTCGGGCGTCGACACGGAACTGGCCTTCAACGGCCCGGTTCAGGTCAAGCACATCCAGACGATGGGCGATTGGGCGAAGGACGGTAAGTTCTTCTATGCCGGACGCCGGAACGAAGGCGGTGCCAATTTCCGCAGCGGGGAATGCGCGCTCTTCACCGAAAGCTCCGCCGGCTACGCGGGCATCAAGAAGGAAGCCCAGTTCGAATTCGCCGTCCGTCCGCTGCCCTATTGGGACGGTGTCGACGGCGCGCCGCAGAACACCATCATCGGCGGTGCCTCGCTTTGGGTCATGACCGGCCACAGCGATGCGGAATACAAGGGCGTCGCGGCGTTCCTGAACTTCCTGTCTTCCACGGGCATTCAAGCCAAATGGCATCAGGACACCGGTTATCTTCCGATCACCATCGCGGCGGGCGAGAAGACGCGGGCCGATGGCTTCTATGACGCCAACCCGGGCACGGATATCGCCGTCAAGCAGATGACCGCGAAACAGCCCACGGCGAATTCCAAGGGGCTTCGCCTCGGTTCCTTCGACCAGATCCGTGGTATCATCGACGAGGAACTGGAAGCTGTCTGGTCGGGTGACAAGACCGCGCAGGAAGCCATGGACAGCGCCGTCGAACGCGGCAACGTTCTGCTGCGCCGGTTCGAGCAGGCCAACCGGTAACTTCTTCGGAGTACAGGCTCCCTGCGGGCCTGAGTGTGGAAATGGTCGGCGGTGGCGTGATGTCGCCGCCGGCTGTTACATCCAGTGGACATGATACTGGCCGGTTTTACTGCGGCCTGCTTGGAACGGGGTCATGGAAAAACGCGTAACATTCAAGGGATGGCTTCTGCCGCTGGCCCTTGTTTTTCCCCAGATCCTGATATCCGGCGTCTTTTTCTTCTACCCGGCCGGGCAGGCGATCTGGCAGTCTCTCTTTATTCCCGATCCATTCGGTCTGTCGTCCCAATTCGTCGGATTGGGGAATTTCGAATACCTGCTCAGCGACAAATATTACCGCGCCTCCTTCGTCACGACGGCGATCTTTTCGACGCTGGTGACCCTGGTGTCTATGGTTCCGGCGCTTTTCCTGGCCGTGTTGGCGGACCGACTGATCAAGGGGGCGGGCACCTACCGAACCTTGTTGATATGGCCCTATGCGGTGGCGCCCGCTGTGGCAGGCGTGTTGTGGCTGTTCATGTTCAATACCCGTGTCGGCTTGGTTTCCTGGTATCTCGGCCAGCTGGGCTATGATTGGAACCATGTGTTGAACGACGGGGAAGCGATGGGCCTGGTCGTCGTCGCGTCCGCCTGGGGCCGCATCAGCTATAACTTCCTGTTCTTCTTCGCCGCTCTTCAGAGCGTACCGCGTTCTGTGATCGAGGCGGCGGCGATCGACGGCGCCCGTTTCTGGAAGCGATTCTTCACCATCGTCCTGCCCCTGTTGTCGCCGACGACCTTCTTCCTTCTGGTCGTGAACGTGGTCTACGCCTTCTTCGAAACCTTCGGCGTGATTCACACGATTACCGCAGGCGGCCCGCAACAGGCGACGACCATTCTGGTCTACAAGGTCTTCGCGGACGGCTTCGTTGGGCAGGACCTCGGTTCTTCCGCCGCGCAGTCGGTCATTCTGCTACTCGTCGTCGGCGCGCTGACGGTGGTTCAGTTCCGCTATGTGGAAAAGAGGGTGCACTACTGATGGCCGACACCCTTCAGGAACCCCGGGGCAAGGAACCGGAACCCGGCATGGTGGAAAAGCGCGGCAGCGCGCTGTGGGTTACCCATGTGCTGATGATCCTCGGCGTGCTGGTCGTGTTCTTTCCGATCTGGCTGGCCTTCGTCGCTTCGACCGTGACCCAGCCCGAGATCGTTTCCCCGCCGATGCCGCTGCTGCCGGGGCCGCATCTGGTGGAAAACTACACCAGGGCGCTGTTCGCCGGCGTCAACGTGCCGGTCGCGCTCATGCTGCTGAACTCGCTGGTCATGGCGCTCGGCATTGCGCTGGGTAAAATAGCCATCTCGCTGCTGTCGGCCTTCGCCATCGTCTATTTCCGTTTTCCCGGGCGAACGACGTTTTTCTGGATGATCTTCATTACCCTGATGCTGCCGGTGGAAGTCAGGATCGTGCCGACCTACGAAGTGGTCGCGGGCTTCGGCCTGCTGAACAGCTATGCGGGCCTGATCTTCCCGTTGATCGCCTCGGCGACGGCGACGTTCCTGTTCCGTCAGTTCTTCCTGACCATTCCCGACGAATTGGCCGAGGCCGCGCGGGTCGACGGGGCGCGTCCGATGCGGTTCTTTTTCGATATCGTCCTGCCGATGAGCCGGACGAACATCGCCGCGCTTTTCGTCATTCTGTTCATCTACGGATGGAACCAGTATCTCTGGCCGCTGCTCATTACCACCGACCCGGAAATGAATACCATCGTCATGGGGATCAAGCAGATGTTCCCGTCGGGTGACGATATCGCGGATTGGCCCGTGATCATGGCGACGTCGATTCTGGCGATGATCCCGCCGGTCATCGTCGTGATTTCAATGCAGAAACTTTTCATCCGCGGTTTGGTGGATAGCGAGAAATAAGGCATGGCAACGGTAGAGCTCAAAGGCGTCAAGAAACGCTTCGGCCAGGTCGACGTCATTCATGGCATCGACATGGCGATCGCCGATGGCGAGTTCATCGTCATCGTTGGACCTTCCGGCTGCGGGAAGTCGACCTTGCTGCGGATGGTCGCGGGGCTGGAGACGATCAGCGAGGGGGAAATCGCCATCAACGGCGCCCGCGTCAATGAAAAGGAGCCGATGGACCGCGACATCGCAATGGTGTTCCAGAACTATGCGCTCTATCCGCATATGTCGGTGCGCCAGAACATGGCCTATGGCTTGAAGATCGCCCGCATGCCGAAACCGGAGATCGAGCGCAAGGTGGCCGAGGCGGCCAAACTGCTGCAACTGGAACCTTATCTGGACCGCAAACCGCGCGAGCTTTCCGGCGGGCAGCGCCAGCGCGTCGCCATGGGGCGCGCCATCGTAAGGGAGCCGGCCGTCTTTCTATTCGACGAGCCGCTGTCCAACCTGGATGCGAAACTGCGTGTCCAGATGCGGGTCGAAATTCGCGAATTGCAGTCTAAACTGGGGGTTACGGCTCTTTATGTGACCCATGACCAGGTCGAAGCGATGACCATGGCGGACCGCATGATCGTCATGAATGCCGGTGTCGCCGAACAGATCGGCACGCCGCTTGAGGTCTATGAGCGTCCGCAGACGCTGTTCGCGGCACAATTCATCGGCAGCCCGTCGATGAATACGCTGAAAGGAACCGTGGCGAATGGGGCCGTGACACTGGAGGACGGCGTCGTGTTGTCCTGTGGCGGCGGGCATTCGGGCGCGGCCGTCGTCGGTATTCGGCCCGAACATGTTCATGTCGACCCGGATGGCCCCCTGGCGGTTGATGTCACCCTAACCGAGCCGCTGGGTGCTACCACCTTGCTGCACGGCAAACTGAAGGACGGATCCGAGCCGTTCACGGCCAGCCTGCAAGGCGTGCACACGACGAATTCCGGGACGCATTCCGTCCGGTTCTCGGTGCAACCGGAGGACATCCATCTGTTCGATCCCGCCTCCGGGCGGCGGTTGGCGTGAGTCCGGTGACGGCGGGGCAGCGTAAACGGGCAGCGTATTGAAAAATCGAATTTTTCAGGCACCGCTGTTTCAGTCTTATTCGATAATGCCGGGAAACTGTGTTTCGTTCTAACGGACCATCCCCGGTGGTCTGATCACCTGTTTACACGGCTTGGTGAACAGGGTTAACCTGCCTCTCGGGGACTGTGGTACCGCATGTAACGGGCCGTTTCGTTTTCGCGGTTGTGCAATGTGCGTTGCCATTGGGCGCGGGCATGGTGGCAGCTAAAGGGACGTAACGGTTCATCGACCGGGAAATCCATGACGGACGCGCAAAACAGCACCGGCGCAACTGGCGCATCGGGGGACGCTGATTCGGTTTCGGCCGGCGGCGCGTCTGCGCGTAAACCCGGTGTGTGGACATTCACCTACGAAACCAGCACGGGCCAGTCCCAGGGGTTCACGATCGACGAATCCTCGCTGATGGATAAGGGCAGCTTCGCGGTCGGACGGAACCCGAAATCCAGCGATTACGTCCTGACGGATTTCTCGATCTCGCGCGATCATTGCGTGTTTTCGGTGAAGCATCCCGGTCTGTTGCTGGTTACCGATGTCGGCTCGAGCAACGGGACCTTCGTCAACGAAGCCCGGATCAAACCGAACGAAGCGCAGGAACTCGGTCTCGAAGATCAGTTGGAGATCGGCAACTTATTGATTACCCTGGCCTATGAGGCCGGGCCGGAGGTCGCGGGAGCCGCCAAGCCAAGCGGGCAGGCGGCGGCGCCATCTGAACCGCAGGCGGATCCGGCCCCTGCAAGTGTTGAGGCCGCCGCGGCAAAGCCGGCGCCGGCCGAAGTGAAGAAGGAAACGGGATCCGGTGCTGCCGCCGGGCCCGCGCCTTCGAAACGGCCGGGTGCTTCCGGGGGGAAACCGAAAGAGGCACCCAGGGCGAAACAAGCTGCCGCGCGGCGTCGCGGAGAAGGAGATGGTATGAATTGGGTCGGCCGTGTCATGTTTGGCGGCGCAATCATAGTCGGCGTGTTCGCGATCATATTCGGGCAGGCGGGTGAGCTGGGAACCTCCGGGTATCAGCTCATCGGCGGCGCGGTGCTCGCGGCGGTCGCGATCCAGGTCGCTGCGATGACCTGGAGTTCGATGCGCCGGGCTTCCGCGGAAAGCGCCTATTATGATCAGCAGGTCGCGATGCTGCGCAATCAGGTCAAAGCCTCCAGCGCCCACATGCGGGCGGAGCGGGAGCGCGCGACGCTGACCTGGAACGGGATCCGGAAATACCGGATCGACCGGAAAGTGCCTGAAGGGGGCGGGATCTGCTCGTTCTACCTGAAGCCGCATGACGGCAAGGGGCACCCGCCGTTCGAGCCGGGCCAGTATCTGACCTTCCAATTGAAGATCCCGGGCAAGGACAAGCCGGTGATCCGGTGTTATTCGCTGTCCGACAGTCCGCTGCAGCGCGACTATTACCGCGTCAGCATCAAGAAGGTTCCGCCGCCGCGGGACCGTCCGGACCTGCCGCCGGGGCTGTCTTCCAACTTCTTCCACGATCAACTGCAGGAAGGGGACATCCTGGACGTCAAGGCGCCGTCCGGTAAGTTCTTCATGGATCAGACCAAGCATACCCCGGTCGTCCTGATCGGCGGCGGTGTCGGCCTGACGCCGGTGATGAGTATGGTCAATTCCATCGTTCTGTCGGGTTCCAAACGGGAGACGCATTTCTTCTACGGCGTGCGCAACAGCAAGGAACACGTCATGAAGGAGCATCTGGAGCAGTTGGCGCGGGATCACGAGAACATTCACCTGCACGTCTGCTACAGCGATCCCGAGGAAGGCGACGAGGAAGGCCGCGATTATCAGCATGCCGAACGCGTCAGTGTCGATCTGTTCAAACGCGCCCTGCCGTCGAACAACTACGATTTCTACATCTGCGGCCCGCCCCCGATGATGGAATCGCTGGTTCGGGATCTCGACGAATGGGGCGTTCCCGAAGCGAATGTGCACTTCGAAGCCTTCGGTCCGGCCAGCGTCAAGAAGGCCAAGCCGAAGCCGGCCGAGGACGCCGCTGCGGCGCCCGCGGAAGCGATCGAGGTGGAATTTGCGAAATCGGGCAAGAAGGTCGCCTGGGATGCATCCTTCGACTCGCTGCTTGAATTCGGTGAGGCGCAAGGCATCGCCATGGATTCCGGTTGCCGCGCGGGCAACTGCGGAACCTGCATCACGGCGGTGAAATCCGGCGACGTGAAATATGTCGAGGAACCGGGCAGCGCGCCGGAAGCCGGGTCGTGCCTTGTCTGCGTCTCGGTGCCGAAGGGCAATCTGGTGCTGGATGTCTAGTAGGTAGGTATTTTTGATGAGATGCCGGTGCATGGGGCGCCGGCATCTGCAGCGACGGTTCCCGGGGAACCGGCACAGGGGGAATTATGGACGGACCGTTAGTCATTCAGCGTCCAATGCGGTGGGACAATCCGTTCAGCACCGAGATGACGGACGCGGATGTAGACCGGATCATGGCGCTGGAGCCGTTCTGCAACATGGACGAATCCAGTTTCCCGCCATCAATGTCTCTGCGCGATATCGTGCGGAACGACATGCGGATCCGGAACTACCGCCACGGTGATATCGTCGTGCGACGGGGGGATTACGGGAACTCCGCCTTCATGGTGCTTGGCGGTGCCGTGCGGGTGGTCATCAACCCGGATCTGCCCGACGCCCTGCTTGGCCGCCAGACCGAGAAGAAGCGCGGATTCGTGGGCGCGCTGAAGCAATTATGGTCCAACCCGGACATGCCCGAAGTTCGCGATGTCGCACGCTTGAAGGGCGGCGGGCCTGAAACCGGACAGCGTGTGAGGGACGGGGAGACCCATACCTTCCTTCAGGACGTTCCCTCAATCATGAAGGACTATCACACCGAACCGCTGCGCGAAGGCACCATCTTCGGGGAAATCGCCGCGCTCGGCCGAACCCCCAGAACCTTGAGCCTGTTTGCCGACGGCGACACGGAACTGCTGGAAATCCGCTGGCAGGGAATCCGCGACATCCGCCGCCGCGACGAGGCTTTCCGGAACCATATCGACAAGCTCTACCGGGAACGCAGCCTGATCCATCACCTGCGCGCCCTGCCGCTGTTTCAGCATCTCGACGACGACACGATCCAGTCGGTCGCCGATGCGACGGTGTTCGAGACCTATGGCGAGTTCGAATGGCATACGAGTTTCAAGAAACTCGCCGAATTGTCGCCGGCGGAACGGATGCGTCACGAGCCGGTCATTGCCGGGGAAGGGGAATATGTCGACGGCCTGTTCCTGATCAGAACCGGTTTCGCCCGGGTCAGCCGCCACGTGAACCATGGCGATCCGACTCTTTCCTTCCTGGGGCGGGGCGAGGTCTTCGGTCTTGAGGAACTGGTCCATAACTGGAAAAACGACGATCAGGTCCCGTATCAGAACACCCTGCGCGGTCTCGGAAACGTCGACGTGTTGCGCGTTCCAACCAAGATCGTCGAGGACATCGTCCTTCCCAACCTGCCGCCGAATTTGCTGCCGCCGGATCTGGTGCTGGACAAGCCCGAGGCGGATTCGATCCAGTCGATCACCAAGGAAGGGCACGGGCTCGATACCGGCCTGCTGGAATTCCTGGTCGAGAACCGGATCATCAACGGCCGCGCGACCATGCTGATCAACACCGACCGCTGCGTGCGGTGCGACGATTGCGTCCGGGCCTGCGCAGCGACGCATAACAACAACCCGCGCTTCGCCCGTCACGGCCGCCGCTACGGCAATGTGATGATCGCGAATTCCTGCATGCACTGTACCGATCCGGTCTGCATGATCGGCTGTCCGACGGGCGCCATTCACCGCAGTTCGCTGCAAGGGCAGGTCGTGATCAACGACTCGGCCTGCATTGGCTGTGCGACCTGCGCCAATTCCTGCCCCTACGACAATATCCGGATGGTGGCGGTGCGCGACGAGAGCGGGGAATTCGTCCTGGACGAGGCGAATGCCCCGATCATGAAGTCGACGAAATGCGACCTTTGCGTCGATCAGATGGGCGGGCCGTCCTGTGAACGTGCCTGTCCGCACGATGCCCTGCGCCGCGTGAATATGAGCGACCTGGGCCCAATTGCGGAATGGCTGAACCGATCATGATGTTGACCCGAAAACATGTTGGGCGGTTCGGCATCGCCTTGCTCGCCGCGGTAGCAATCTATTTCATGCATGGCGGCATGCAGGCGGCGCTGTGGGAGCCGGCCTTCGTCACCGGTTGGATCCTGCTCGGCGGGATGCTGATCCTGGCGCTGTTGAATACCCGCAAGAAGTTGCCCTTTCTGCCGCTCGCCAAGGTTCGGAACTGGGTGAAACTGCACGTCTATCTCGGCTGGTTCGTGGTCGGCGTGTTCCTGATCCATATCGATTTCGACATTCCGAACGGCTGGATCGAAACCACGATGGCGGTGCTGTTCGTGGTTGTGGCGCTGTCCGGCGTGATCGGCGCCTTCCTGTCGAAGTCCCTGCCGCCGCGCCTGACACGGCGCGGGGAAGAGGTGATTTTCGAGCGCATTCCGGTCTTCATCACCCAGCTTCGGGAAGCGGCGGACGACCTCGCGGTCTATTCGGTTGAACAAACATCCTCGACCTCGATCGCCGATTTCTACACTGAACAGCTCCGGGAATGGTTCATGCGCCCGCGCGACTATTTCGAGCACCTGATGGAGCTCGGCGGCCGCCGTTTCGCATTGAAGCAGGATTTCGACAGCATGGAGCGCTACCTGAACGACACGGAAAAGGAAGTGTTGGGAGAGCTGCGCGCCCTGGCCGAGAAGAAGAGCGATTTGGATTATCACCACGCGCTGCAGATGACGCTGAAGGGATGGCTGTTCATCCATATTCCGGCGACCTATGCCTTGCTGGCCTTGGCGGTGGTGCATGTGATTCTGGTTCATGCCTTTACCGGCATGAGTTTGTGATGGGGGCTGGAACGTGAATTTGAAACTTCAGCGTTTTGATTATCGAAGCAGCCCATACGAGCGGCCGAACCAGGAATGGGTCTGCGGCCGATTGGCCGAAGGCAAACCATGCCTGGTCGGTCCGGGCAGCAACGGCGTCTGCCGGGCGCAGGCCGAATGCCGGCCCCTGAACAAGAACGGCCGCTGGCTCTGCACCCGCAGTGACGCGGCCGGCGGCAAATGCGCCAACGGCCCGCTGCCGGACGGCAGCTGCTGCAACCCGATCCCGAAATGCTCGCCGAAGCCCAGCATCCGCCGTAAACGGGGCATGCTGTCCCGCTATGCGGTGGCGGTCGTGGTCGGTCTGCTTCTGGTACTTGCCGGCGGCGTGACGGGCGAGGCGGTCTTCTCACCGGGGCCGCTTTCCGCGGCTCACTCGGAGCTCGGCGGCTGCGCCAGCTGTCACACGGTCAGCGGCAAGGGCATGGTTGCCTGGGCGCATTCGGTTTTCACCGGCGGCACCGAGGCGTCCGATGTCCAGAACTGCCTGAGCTGTCACCAGAACCGCGGCGGTAATGCGCATAACCAGACCAGCGCCTTCCTCGCCGCGGCGACGGAAGAGGCGTCGGCCCGGGGGACTTCCGGCGGCGGTCCGCTGATGACGCAGGTATCCGCCACGCTGGGCCTGTCGGTCCGCGAAGCGGATGGCGGCGGTATTGCCTGCCGCACCTGTCACCAGGAGCATGGCGGCCATCAGAACGACATTACCCAGATGGCCAATTCCGAATGTCAGGCCTGTCATACCAATAAATTCAACGCGTTGGGCGACGGTCATCCGGATTTCGGCGATTATCCCTATACCCGTCGGACCCGGATTCAGTTCGATCACCAGGCGCATATCGGCAAGTATTTCGCCGATCCGAACAATGCCGACAAGGCGCCGGCCACCTGCCGGACCTGTCACACCCCGGACAGCCAGGGCAAACTGATGCTGTTCGCCGGGTTCGATACCGGCTGCGCGTCCTGTCACGCGCCGTTCATCGCGGATAAGCCGATCGAAATCCTGCGCCTGCCGGGCATGGACGTCGATTCGCTGATCGATATGGAAGCCAATACCGGCGAATGGCCGGTCGACGCGGAAGGCGAGGAATTCCAGGCGATCGGGGATGCCCTGATGCGCAGCGACGAAGGCTATGCCGCGGCCCGCGCCTATATCGAGGAGGAAGACCTCGACCTCTTCGATCTTGAAGACCTCGACGATGAAGGCCGGAAACATGTCGAAAACCTGATCTGGGCCTACAAGACCCTGATCTACGACATCCTCACGAACGGTCAGGAAGCGATTCAGGAGCGGTTGAGCGCCGCTTCCGACGCGGAGCTCGACCAGAAACAGGTCGCGGCCCTGCTGGCGAATCTGCATATCGACGGAATCGCGATGCTGCAGCAGCGTTGGTTCCCGAACCTGTTCGAGGAAATGACCGCGCATCTCGACGGCGAGGAAATTCCGATGCCGGAAGATGAGGCCGATGTGCCCGAATTGCCCGACGATATGATGGATGAGGCGAGCTGGGCCGAGGGCGGCGGCTGGTATGAGGATTATTACACCCTCTACTACAAGCTGACCGGCCACGGTGATCGGTTCATGCGGGATTGGCTGCGTTTCGCGGTGGTGACCAACCAGAACGAGGAGCTTGGCGCCTCGCTGATGGACGCGATCGGAACACCGAAGTCGCCGGGTGGATGCGTCGGTTGTCACAGCGTCGACAAGACCGACGGTCCGGGTGAGGTGAACTGGAAGACGCGTCAGGCCGACCCGTCGGTCGTCGGGTTCACCGATTTCTTCCACTCCAAGCACTTCGCCTTGATCGGCGACAAGGGATGTTCGACCTGTCACACCCTGAACCCGGACGCGGACTACGCCGCCGGTTTCGCGGATTTCGACAATTCGACCTTCACCAGCAATTTCTCGCCCTTGGGGCAGGAGGTTTGCGCCGAATGTCACACCGCGAGTGTTGCGGGCAACCAATGCACCCAGTGCCACAACTACCATGTCGGGGAATTTCCGCCCGCCGCGGTGGATACAAAGCTGACGACGAATCAGTAGCCCGATACGCGATCGGCAGGGCGGGCATCCGGGAAACCGGGTGCCCGTTTCCTTTTTTACGGGCCTCCCGACGATTATTCAGGAATCGGCCTCCACTCAAGTCCGGTGCGATTCCCGAACCGTTTGAAACGAAAGGAAATTACCCGACATTTTCAGGTGGTTTCCGACCCCAATTGAGAGCCGTTCGCGGTACTCTGTTGCATATTGGTCCTAACCAAACCCCAAACGACAATAATGTGGCGAATATTAGGCAACCTTCCTTGACGAACGAAGAAGTGATACGGTTTTATCGAGCCAAATGAGAAGCCCCGCTAAAGGGCTGATCAACTTGGCAGTAGTCCTTGGTTTGTGGGGGGCAGCACAGCGCCTCAAGGACGGGAGTTGCTTTAAAGGTCGTCCTTCCCCGGACGGCCCTGCCTGGTTTTTAGGTATTGTGCGCCAGGTGGACTGACAACTGAGGAGCAAGACGTGACACGTTCTCGACTTTCAGCGCTCAACATTGCGCCCCTTGGCGTCGCTATTCGCGGTGCGATAGCGCTCGCCGCCTTGATGTTTGTGGTGGTTTCCCCAGCCTCGGCTGAGGGCACCGCTCTGAAACTGGCGACCGACACCGAAGACCCCCATGCGGCGGTCTATTCGGAAGACGCCTATCCGACGGCCAGTCAGTGCCAACCCTGTCACCAGCAGATTTATTCGGAATGGTCTTCTTCGAACCATGCTTATGCATCGATTTCGCCGATGTTCCATAAGTTCGAACAGAAGATCACCGATCTCAGCCAAGGAACGATCGGCTCCTTCTGCGTTCGCTGTCACCAGACGGTCGGCACGCAGCGCGGCGAGAAACGGCACCTGCCGCTGTGGGAACGCAGCCAGGTCGCGCGGGAAGGGATTACCTGCATCACCTGTCACCGCGTCGCCGAATCCTACGGTAAGGTGAACGGTGAGCGGAACATCGCCCCGGGCGATATTTACACGCCGATGGCCGGTGCCCTGCGCGAAACCAAATTCGATGAAGTGATCGAACAGAAGGATGAGCTGCGGATCGCCGTCAACGACGAAGAGCGCGGCAACAAGATCCACACGAACGTCATCAAATTCGCGGATATCAGCAAATCCGAGTTCTGCGTCTCCTGTCACCAGGTGGCGGTGAACCTCGGCATTAAGCTGGAGGTTGTCTGGGATCAGTATCGTGACTCGCCGGCCTTCAAGAAAGGCGATACCTGCCAGGATTGCCACATGGGCAAGACCCCGGGGGTTGCCGCGGGTTATGAAACCGGCCCGTCGGCGGTCGTGAACGGTGTTGAAATCAACCCGGGTCGCCGTCACAGCAACCATGCCTTCTACGGTCCGGGCTATCCGATCGCCCATCCGGGCATCTTCCCGCACAACCCCGATGCCGAAGCGTTCGACATCGAGGACTGGCTCGCTTTCGATTATCGCGGCGGCTGGGGCACGGAAGAGTTCGAGGACGAGCATGAAGACCTGACCAGTGCGTATGAGGATTTCCACCTTGCGATGGAAGGCCTCGGCGGCGGTCTGGAAGCCTTCAACGGTCTGGAATCGATCGAACGTAACATTGCTCGCGGCACGGTCGGTTTCGAAACCGAAAAGGGTCTGGAGCGGATGCTCGCCCGGTTGGAAGCGCTTGACGGCGTTCTCGACGCGGACGGTGCGGAAGACGCCCTGGCCGAAGGTCGCGAGGCACTCGAAGCGGCCCGTGAGGCAACCGTCGATCTCGGCGGTGACGCTTCGCTGGTCGACGCGGTGATCGCCAGCCTTCCGTCCATCGAAGGCAGTCTCGGCGCCATCGACGGGTTCGACGATGCCTACCAGGCGGTTGTCGATACGCTGGAGAGCTTCAAGGGCAATCCGCCCAATGAAGATCAGGTGGCTGACCTTGCGGGCAAGCTGGCGGCGCTGAACGCCACGATCCCGGCCGCTTCGCCTGAATTCCGGGCCACCCTGCACGCGGCGAAGGACAACCTGAACGTGGACTTCCCGTTCGCGTGGTCCGATATCGGCGATCGTGAAGATGCCTGGGCAATCATCGAGGTCAACCTGGCCGCGTTGGAAGACAAGCGTGAGCTGCGCAAGCAGGTCATGGAAAACGGTAGCCGTATCGACGGTCCGTTCTTCGACGGCGGCCGCCGGGTCGGTGATGATCTGGACTTCGCCTATGTCATCAACAACATCGACGAAGGCCACAACCTGCCGTCCGGTTCGTTGGGTGCACAGCCGGAAATCTGGCTGAACGTTGCCTTGACCGACCCCGATGGAAAGCGGGTTTGGGAATCCGGTTATGTCGACAGCAATGGCGACTTCGCGGACATCCATTCACTGGATGTGGCGGCTGGTAAGATCCCGTTCGATGATCAGATCTTCAACTTGCAGACCAAGTTCCTGACGACCAACGTCAAGGGCACGGACCGCGAGATGTATCTGCCGATCAACCTGGACATCGACCAACGTCCGTTCCTGCGTCCGGCTCCGCAGCCGACGACGGTTCTGAACCATGCGCCGTTCGTTCGCATGGAAGGTCGGTCGATCCCGCCGTTGGGTAGCAAGACAGCCGACTACTCGGTCCCTGGTGAGCTGATCACCAAGCCGGGCAAGTACAAGCTGTCCGTTCGGTTGCGCAGTCGCGCGGAGCCGATCTACTTCATGAAGTTCGTAGGCTCGACTGTGGATATGGAGCAGTCCATGAATGAATGGATGCTCGACTTCCACGCCTACACTGTTGAATTCGACGTCAATTAAAGGTCTGGGGCGATCCAATGGGAGAGTATGAAAAAAGTGGGGTGATCTCAGGCCAGGCATTCGGACGCATTGGCGTCGGGATAACCGGTCTGCTGGCGGCAACGGCACTTTCCTTGTCGATGCTGTCGGCGGACGCCTGGGGCGCCGCGGAGGGGCATCAGACGGAATCGATCATTCCGCCTGAAGCCACCAAGGTTGAACACGATCCGAACCTTTTCGGGGACGATCCGAACTACGAAGACAAGCCGTACGATCCGCAGGCTCAGTATGAGATCTATGGAGCCAAACGGCCGGCGCCGACGCCGCGTCCGGCATTGGAACTGGGTCGTCCCCAGTACCAGGAAGGTCCGTTCCAGCCGGGCATCAACATCATCGGCGAACGGAACCTCGTCTTCCCGGCCTTGGCTATCTACGGCGACGTCAAAACCGCGGTCGAATACAACGACAACGGCAATGACGAACGGGGACAGATCGCGGTTGATGCGAATCTGGATATCGACCTGAAACTCACCGGCACGGAACGTATCCACGCTTTGGTCGAACCTTTCGACCGAGATGGAAACGCCACCCGTTATGAGTTCTTCGGGGACGACAAGGACCAGGGCGAAGAACAGATCAACGGTAATATCGAGGCTCTATTCTTCGAAGGGGATGTCGGTCAGATCGCCTCCGGTCTGATGGACCGCGATGCCGGATTTGACCTGCCGATCGCCTTCGGTTTGATGCCGATCATTTTCCAGAACGGTGTCTGGGTTGATGAAATCTTCACTGGCGCGGCGTTCACCATCGCGGCGAAGAACAGCCCGGCACTGACCATTTCCAATATGGACTTCACTTTCTTTGCCGGTATCGATCAGGTTGAAAACCCGGCGATCCTGGACGGAAACGGAAAGCGCGCGAAGCATAACCTCGACGTTTACGGCGTCGCCGGCTTTGTCGAAGCCATGGAAGGATACTGGGAATTCGGTTACGGGCGTCTTGAGGGCAATGATGGTTTCGACGATCAATCCTTCAACAGCCTCACGGTCGCGTTCTCGAAGCGGTATAGCAGTTGGCTGTCGAACAGTGCCCGTGTGATCTGGACCTTCGGGCAGGATCGGGACAACGGGGCCGACCAGACCGCTGACGGTTTCGTCTTCCTGTTGGAAAACTCGCTTATCACGCATTTGCCGTCGACCTTGGTTCCCTACGCGAACTTCTTCATCGGTCTCGACCGTCCGCAGCCGCTGACGGACAATACCGGCCTGTTGAAGAATACGGGGATCACCTTTGAAAACCCGGGTATCACCAACTTCCCGAAACTGAACGACAGCGCGCAGGATGCGTTTGGTGGCGCGATCGGCGTTCAGTATCTCTTCGACCTGCACCAGCAGATCGTGGTGGAAGCGGCGACGTCTCAGCGGATCGGCGGGTTCAGTGCGAACCGCGCGGTTCCCGGTGACGAATATGCCGTCGGGTTCCGTTATCAGCTGCCGATTGCGCCGGAATGGATCGTGCGCGCAGACGGTATCTACGGCTGGCGCGAGGATAATGAAGACATTCGCGGTGTCCGTTTGGAACTTCGCCGCAAGTTCTAAGCAACAGTTCAGGCGGCTTGGCGGCTTGCGCCGTTAACCGACTGATAAAGGTAATAAAATTACGGCCCTCGTTTCTGACGGGGGCCGTATTTTTTTAGTTCAGTTTTTTGTGAACTACAGTAGATAGGATTGTGTGGTCGTTCCTTGCATCGGATTCAGGCAAACGTTAATGTGGGGCATAACGGTGCTTGGGGATGCGCGGCGAAACAAATGGATCGCTGCCGTTCCGGTGTAACCGAAAGAACACGGTCACAAACGTGCAGTATGATGTTACGAGATGTGATCCAGCTTCGTCGATGGTCGGCGGGGCGAACAGTGGAAGCCCAACTGGGCCCAGGCAACAACAGTCGGGGACAAATGATGATCCAAAGACTTTTCCGGGCGGCGTTTGCGGCGGCTCTCCTTACCGCCGTGTTCGGAACCGCCGGTGCACAAGCGGCCGACAAGGTCGGACCGGACGCGTGCAAGAAGTGTCATACAGCTGAACATGAAGTCTGGGAGGGCACGCCCCACTTCTCCTCCTTCAAGGAGATCCATAAAGACAAAAAGGGCAAGGAAATCGTTAAGGCGGTGGGTGACAAGCGGATGAAGAAATCCGACACCTGCATGCTCTGCCATTACACCGTGATCGACGGTAAGGCCGAAGCGGGCCCGTCCTGTGAAAGCTGCCATGGCGCCGCCAAGGAATGGATCGACATCCATAACGACAAGAAGAACCCGAATTCGATCCAGGACGCGATCGGCAAGGGCATGATCCATTCGTCGATGATCTACGACATCGCCGCGAACTGCATGTCCTGCCACGGTTTGGCCAACCCGAACCTGCCGGGCGATACGGCAGCGACGATGCTGGAAAACGAGCATCCGCTGAACCCGAACTTCGAACTGGTTGAATACAGCCAGGGCGTCGTGCGTCACCGCTTCTATCCCCCGGATGTGAAGACCAACCAGGAAATGACCGATGCGCAGAAGTCGGTCTACTATCTGGTCGGACAGGCTGCCGCTCTGGTCAGCGCGACGGAAGCGATCAGCAAGACGGATAACGCGAAATACGTCGAAGCGCAGAATCAGCGCATCGCGAAGGCCAAGGAAGTGCTGGGCGGCATTCCCGAGGCGGCGGCCCTGCTCGGTGCGCCGACCGCGGAAAACGGCCGTGCTTTCGGCGAAGCCATCAAGGGCAAGGACTTCACCGCTCAGGTGGGATCTCAACTGCCGACGAAATACAAGTAAGGACCGTCAAGCTCTTTACCTTGTAGTTTGATCGAAGCGGGCGATGCTGAACTCGGCATCGCCCGTTTCTTGTTTTGGCCGGGCCGGATAAACTCGTCCGGCACAACAAAAACGGACACACAGCCTTGGGGGGATGGAAATCATGGGGCAGTTGAAGGTGGCACTCGCGGGACTGGGCGCCGTCGGACTTAAGGTCGCGCAATGGCTCGACAGCACTGAAGCGGGGACATTGGGGCAGGGGTTGAGCCTTGTCGCGGTAACTGCCTCCAGCGAAGAATCCGCTCGTAGCAAATTGGCCCAACTTAAAAAACAGCCCCGGTATTTGCCGCCGGGTGACTTGGCTTCCGTGGCGGATGTCGTCGTCGAATGTTTGCCCCCTGAACTGTTCCGGGAGGTTGCCGAACCGACCTTGCGGGCGGGCAGGATCCTCATGCCGCTCAGCGTGACGCAGTTGCTGGTCAATTGGGATCTGACGGATCTGGCCGGTGATACGGGGGCGCGCATCATCGTCCCGACCGGTGCGCTGTTGGGGCTGGATGCGGTCCGGGCCGCCGCCGAGGGCAATCTGCGATCGGTGACCATGAAGACACGCAAGCCGCCGGCCGGCCTCGCCAAGGCGCCTTTTGTGGTCGAGCAGGGGTTGGACCTGTCAGATCTTTCCGAACCGCTGCGGCTCTATAACGGGTCCGTCCGCGACGCGGCCCAGAAATTCCCGGCCAATGTGAATGTGGCTGTCGCCCTGTCCTTGGCGGGCAAGGGCCCGGACGAGACGCAATACGAAATCTGGGCCGATCCGGACGTTACCCGGAATACCCATGTGATCGAAGTCGATGCCGAAGAAGTATCTTTCGAGATGTCGATTGCCGGTGTTCCGACGGCGGAGAATCCGGCCACCGGCAAGCTCACGCCGCTCAGCACCATCGCCGCTCTCAAATCTCTTGTTCAGCCCCTGAAGGTCGGAAGTTAAGCCGGGCCCGGATTATCGTTCAGGCGGGGTCGGTCAGACCGGATCGTTCAGGTTGGCATCCGCCCAGAGGCGATCCAGTTTCTCCGGATTACGGATGATATAAATCGTACGGATCTCCCCGGCCGCGATGTCGAGGATCGCGGCCTGCCGTGTCCCGTCATATTCCAGGCTGAGCAGGGCGGGCAGGTCGTTTACGTTGACGCGGCGCGCCAGGAGCGGGCGGCCGATCTGCGGCTTGCGCGCCAGTCCGGCGAAAAACCTGGAGATCTTGTCCGCCGTCTCGATGATGTTGAGGGCCGCCGCCTTCAGGCCGCCGCCGTCCGTATGCAATCGGGCATCGTCCGCGAGCATCTGTTTCAACACCTTCGTATCGCCGGTTCGGGCCGCGGCAAAGAACGCATCGGCCAATTCGTCGGCCTCCGCGGCTTCCGGCACGAAACGCGGGCGCGCCGCGGCGATATTGCCGCGGGCGCGGCTCGCCAATTGCCGGCAGGCGGCTTCACTGCGCTCCAGCAGAGTCGCGATCTCGTTGAATGGGGTCTCGAAAATGTCGTGCAGGATGAAGGCGGCCCGTTCCAGCGGCGACAGTCTCTCCAGCGCCGTCATCAGCGCGAAGGAGACATCCCGGTCCAGCGTTTCCATCGGCGTTACCGTCAAGGACGGGTCGGTCAGGATCGGTTCCGGCAGCCAGGGGCCGACATAGATCTCCCGGCGATGGCGGGCCTGTTTCATCCGATCCAGACACAGCCGGGTGACGATCGTGGACAGATAGGCGGCAGGGTTCTCGACATCGTTTGCCGGCGCCCTTTGCCAACGCAGCCAGGCATCCTGCAGAATGTCCTCCGCGTCGGCGCGGGTGCCCAGCATGCGATAGGCCAAACCGGTCAGTCGGCCGCGCTCGGCTTCGAACGCGGCCTCCTGCGGGTTCCGTTTCGGGTCAGGCTGCATGCGCGGTGACCGGATGTTGGCTGCGGAATCCCACGGCGACGCGGTTCCAGACATTGATCGTGCCGATCAGCATCGTCAGCGACACTTTTTCCGCATCGGTGAAGTGCGGGTCCAGGCCGTCATAGACGTGGTCTGGGGCTTGGCTGTCCGCGATCAGGGTCAACGCCTCGGTCCAATCCAACGCGGCCCTTTCCCGTGCCGTGTAGAGGGAGGATTCCCGCCATGCGGCCAGCAGATGCAGGCGTTCCTCCGTCTCGCCGGCCTGGCGGGCGTCGTGCGTATGCATATGCAGGCAATAGGCACAGCCGTTGATCTGTGACGCGCGTGTCTTCACAAGTTCGATCAGGCTAAACTCCAGTCCACTGTCGCGGACGGCCTGTTCCAGGCCCAGCATGGCTTGCATGACGGTCGGGGCGGCTTTGAAGTAATCCAGGCGTTCTTGCATCGGTCTTCTCCTAGAAATGCGGTTCGCTTTCAAGGGTATGACGACCTGGGCGGGGCGCGTGTGACACGCCGCTCGAAAAAAGATCGAACCGCGCCGTGACTAGGCCATGAACTCATAAATAGGATTCACAATCCCGCCGCAATGTCATTCAAGATTCCAAACAGTGGGAGCTTGGACATGGGTGGTCGCTACGACCTGACGGATTTCGAGTGGTCTGTTATCGAACTTCTTCTTCCGAACAAGCCACGCGGAGTTCCCCGCGTTGATGATCGGAGGGTGCTCAACGGCATTTTCTGGGTACTCCGTTCAGGAGCCCCTTGGCGAGATTTGCCGGATCGCTACGGCCCTTATACTACCTGCTACAGCCGCTTCGTTCGGTGGCGCAAAGCCGGGGTCTGGGGTCGATTGATGGACACGGTTTCCGAAGCCTATGACGGCGACATTCAAATGATTGATAGCTCCGTGGTGCGCGTTCATCAGCATGCTGCCAACGTAAAAAAAGCGACCGAGTTCATTGTATGGGCCGCTCGCGAGGAGGGCTGACCACGAAAATTTATGCGCTAACCGATGCCCGGGGGTTGCCGATCAAGTTTGCGCTGACGCCCGGACAAGCCCACGACGCCAGCGGCGCGGCAATGTTGCTATCCGACTTGCCAGAAGGGGGCATTTTGCTTGGCGATAAAGCCTACGATGCAAATTGGATCAGAGAAAGGGTTGAGATGCAGGGTGTGGCACCCACCATTCCTGACAAGTCCAACAGAAAATTCCGACACGGCTTCTCCAAGACGCTCTATCGAGAACGCAACCACGTCGAGCGCTTCTTCAACTGGATCAAGAATTTTCGCCGCGTGGCAACGCGGTTTGCGAAACTTGCCGCAAATTACCTCGGCATGGTGAAGTTGGCATCAATACGAATATGGCTGCGCTTTCACCAAGCCTCAGCAATGTCCGCAACAGGATCCGCTTTTAGGGCAACGCCTGCCGATATATCATGGGCTGCGAAACTGCCGGGTTTTAGCCATTTGCCGACATCAGGCTTGTTCAAGTTATCAAACTGAAAGGCTTCGGTTCCCGCAGTTCGTTCGCCGTCTTTCCGAACTCTTGCAAAGTCGTAACAAGCCAGTCACTGAAATGGTCGATGTGCTCTAGAGCTCGATCTCTTCTGAGGACCAATAGATAAACGGTCCAATCTGATTGCCGAACAATGCCGAGCGGCTTGATAAGATGGCCAGACATCAATTCGTCATAAGCAACCAACTCATCGGCGAGCGCGATCCCGTCACCCGCTTTCACCCGATTGAACACAGTCTGCGTGTTTTGAAAGACTGGCCCGATGTCCGTATCGATATTTTCCAACCCCGCAGCCATCAACCATCGTCGCCATCCAACTCTGTCATGCTCATGCAACAGTGTGGCATGTCTCAAATCGCTAAGGTTCATAACTGACTGCTTCTGAGCGACCTCGGGAACGCGGCAAACAGGAAACTCAAAGGCCCGGTAGATTGCTAGGGCGTCCGACGACGGGGCACCGATAGAACTATAGTGGATCGCGATGTCGGCGTCCTTATGTCGGTAGTCAGCGATGCTTTCGCCGTATTGCATCTGTATCTCAAGATCAGGATTGAGAGGGATGTAATTCTTGAGCCGGGCACTCAGCCAACAGTCAATAAATCCGGCGTTCCCTGAGATCACCAGCGATGGGCGCTTATCACTCGCTTGTGTTCTCCGACTGATCAAAGATGTCGCGTGGGCAAGGTCACCCAGGGCCGCTGAGACGTATTCGGCGTAGGCCGTCCCATCCTGCGTCAACGCGACCTCACGATTGAATCTCACGAACAGCCTGACGCCTAGCAGGTCCTCCAGCATCTTGATTTGGTGGCTGACGGAAGACGGCGTAACCGACAGTTCGTCTGCGGCATTTTTGAATGACAGATGCCGGGCAGCGGCCTCAAAAGCGCGTAACGCGGACAATGGCGGTATCTGGCTCATCATTATCAAATGAATTTTGTTCAATTGAATGAATGAAAATTGACCATTTGTCGGATGTCAATGGGAGTGCGAGTTTTCCTTCACTCACCAACAATAGGACCCTAGATCATGGCACAGTTTGAGACAGCTCTTGCAGAAAATACTCCTCAAGAAGCGCCCCGAATGGCTGGGTTCTCCATGCCAGGTCGTTTCGACAAACACGAACAGACCTTGATTTCCTGGCCCCCAGCTGAGGAAGCCGCCAATACTGATCTTGAAGGTTTTCGGTGCGAGGTTGAGGCGCTTGTCAGAGCGGTCGCACGATATGAGCCCGTAACGCTGATCGTCGATCCTGCGGATGAGGATGATGCACGCGACCGGTGCGGGGATGTGGCGACGGTCCTGATTGTACCCATCGATGCCTCATGGATTCGTGACAATGGACCAATTTTCGTGCGGGATAGCTCAGGCCAGGTCGCAGCGACGTGTTTCGACTTCAACGGCTGGGGCCTTCGCGTCCCATACGCCAAAACCAAAGGTATGCCAGAAGCCGTCTCCGCCGCGCTCAATATTCCGAGTTATCATGCTCCGTTTATCTGTGAGGGGGGTGGGATCTCTGTCGACGGCAAAGGAACGTTGATTACGACCGAACAAGTGATGCGAAATGCCAATCGATATCAGGATTGGTCGCGTGAAGCACTAGAACGGGGCCTCCACGATTACCTCGGTATCGAAACCGTCATATGGCTTGGCCAGGGGTTGGTTGAGGATACGGGGACGGACGGCCATGTCGATAACATCGTTGAGTTTGTATCGCCGGGCGTTGTCATGGCACAGGTCACTCGAGACCGGTCCAATCCGAATTTCGAGCTGTTGTCAGAAAACCTGAAACGATTGAAAGCGGCACGCGACGCGAAAGGCCGACAGTTAGACATCATTGAAATGGATGTCTTGCCCTATTTGCCGGAAATAAACGGCAAGTGTGCGGTAGCACCGTACGTCAACGCATACCTAGTCAACGGCGGAATTATCGCCCCTGAAGTTGATCCCAAACTGGACGATCTGGGCTACAGACAATTGGAAAAGGCCTTTCCGGGCCGAACCGTCACACCCGTACCAACGGCATACCAAGCTGATGGCGGCGGCGGCATTGCATGCCTTACCCAGCAGGTTCCCGCCAGTTATGCTTCCGAACAGTCCTGAACCCAGAGGACTCAATGCAGGGAGGCATCTCGTGAAAGTTACCGTCGCAGCGACCCAAATGGCATGCTCTGACGTGGTTGAGGAGAATGTGGCCAGAGGAGAGGCGCTGGTCAGAGATGCGGCCAATCAGGGGGCCAATATTGTCTTGCTCCAGGAACTCTTTGAAGGCCTGTACTTCTGTCAAGACGAGGCGGAAGAACACTACCAAAGGGCGAGACCTTTCGATGGCCATCCTACCATTGAGCACTTCCAGAGGGTGGCTGCAGAATTGAACGTCGTTCTGCCGATCAGCTTCTATGAGCGTGCCGGTAACACCCGCTTCAACTCCGTCGCCATCATTAACGCCGATGGAACGATGCTCGGCCTCTATCGAAAGAGCCACATTCCGCATGGTGCGGGGTATCAGGAGAAGTTCTACTTCACACCCGGCGACACGGGTTTCCGGGTCTGGAGAACGCAATTTGGAACCATTGGTGTCGGTATATGTTGGGATCAGTGGTTTCCCGAGGCTGCTCGCTGTATGGCTCTAAAGGGGGCAGATGTCCTGTTTTACCCAACTGCCATCGGTTCTGAACTCGGTAACCCCAATCATGATTCGTCGGGCCATTGGCGAAGAGTCATGCAGGGCCATGCAGGGGCCAATATAACGCCCATCGTTGCTTCGAACAGAATTGGACGGGAACCTGGATTGAACGGAACTGAACTCACTTTCTACGGAACCTCGTTCATCACAGGAGCGACAGGTGAAATCCTCACGGACGCGGACAGGTCGACTGAACAGTGTTTGTTGGCTGAGATCGATCTCAACGAGGTTCGCAACATGCGCGCCTATTGGGGACTATTCAGGGACCGAAGACCCGACCTTTATGATCCCATTCTCACTCACGATGGAACCCGTATTGCCTGACTGCGGAGTGTCTACTTCGGGTCATCTGCGGAAGTTATGGCCTAGGCAGAAGCAAGTCCTCTTCCGGAGCATCAGCGGACATCTTTCGTGCATTGTCCATTTATGCGTCCACGATCTAGTCGGTTGCCGCCTGGATGAAGTCGAATGCCGCATTCAGGTCCGGCAGCACTTGGCTTTCGCCCACCGCGGCGCCTTCGCGTCGCGGATCGGCGCCGCCCAGCAGCTTGCCGTCGCGTTTGACGATCATGTGCAATCCGCTGGTCATGTCCCGTTCCTTGACCTCGAAACCGAGATTCCTGAGCTGCGCGACCGTTCCCGCCGGCGTGCCTTTCTCGACCTCGACGCCGCCGTTGCGGCTGAGATAGTGCGTGCGGCTGACGGCGTCCTGCGGGTCCATTCCCCAATCGACCGTGTTCAGGATCGACTGCAGCACATAGCCGATGATCCGGCTGCCGCCGGGGGAACCGAGAACCATCTCCAATTCCCTGTCGTCGTCGAAGACCAGGGTGGGGGCCATTGAACTGCGCGGTCGTTTGCCCGGCTCGACCCGGTTGGCGATCGGTTTGCCGTCGCGCTCGGCCAGGAAGGAAAAATCTGTCAGCTGGTTGTTCAGCAGAAAGCCACGCACCATCAGGCGCGATCCGAAACCGGATTCGATGCTGCTGGTCATGGAAACCGCGTTGCCGTCCGCATCGATGATCGAGATATGGGTGGTCGACGGCAGTTCCATCGAGGTATCCGCCGCGGCTTGCCGGCCGCGCGGATTGCCGGGATCCTTCCTGGACTTGTCGCCCATCGCCCGGTCGACCAGCCCCGCTCTGGCGCGGATATAGGCGTTCTCCAGCAGCGCATTGACCGGTACGTCCACGAAATCGGTATCGGCCAGATAGTGGTTCCTGTCGGCAAAGGCCAGCGCCGAGGCCTCACCCACCAATGCGATCGTGCCGGGGGCGCCGGGCCGGTACTCGTCCAGAGGGAACTGATCGAGGATACCCAGGGCCTGCAATACCGTCACGCCGCCGGACGACGGCGGTCCCATGCCGCAGACCAGCCGGTCTCGGTACCGACCGCACAGGTTCGGGCGGCTCTTTGCTTCGTATAGGGCGAGGTCCTCGGCGGTCATCACGCCCGGATTGCGGTGTGCCTTTTGCACGGCATCGACGATATCGCGGCCGATTTCGCCGGTGTAGAAGGCATCGGGGCCCTGATCGGCGATCAAGCGGAAGGTTTCGGCCAGATCCGGATTTTTCAGGATCGTGCCGATCGCCTTCGGGGCGCCGGTAAAGGTGTAGAAATAGTCCTTCGTCACCGGATTGCCGCGCAGGCCCTCGGTCCGGACCAGCAGGCTGTACAGACGATCGCTAACCGGGAAACCGTTTTCCGCCAGCTCGATGGCGGGTTGGAACAGATCGGCCCAGGGCAGTTTACCGTGCCGCTCATGCGCCATATGCAGCATTTTCAACAGGCCGGGCACGCCGACCGACGCGCCGCCGATCACCGCGTCCAGAAAACGTTTCGGTTCGCCACTCGCAGTCAGGAAGACATCCGGCGTCATCTCCGCCGGGGCGGTTTCCCGTCCGTCATAGCTGTCCAACCGGCGCTTGTATTCGTCCCAATGCAGCATGAAGGCACCGCCGCCGATGCCGGAGGATTGTGGTTCGACGACGTTCAGCACCATTTGCGAAGCGATCGCCGCGTCGACCGCGCTGCCGCCTTTTTCCAGCATCTGCGCGCCGGCCTGGGCGGCGGCGGGATGGGCGGCCGCGATCATGTATTTTTCAGCACTGACTGAGGGCAGGGGGGCCGCGGCGGGGGCCGCCTTTTCCGCGGTCGGCGGTTCCGGCGCGATCGCTTCCTTCGCTGTACCTTCCACCGCTTGGGAAGGTTCTGTCTGAACCGTCGGCGCGGCGGCGGTTTGGTCCGGTGCCGGGGCGGGAGAGACCAGGGCGGAAATGACGCTCGCGATCAGGATCGATCCGCCGCCGAACAGGCAGGCGCCGAGCACGGCGTTCACCGGTCCGGGCAGGAGAGACATGATACCCTTTTCAGCCATAATCGCCTCGATTCCGTATCGTAATTTTGCGGCAGTCGTGCCCGCTAAAAGTATGGTAGTGCCTATCCCGATCGGGAACAACGGCGCGCCATGCCGCGTCTCGTCCCCTGACTTTATAGTGTCCGAATCCTGCGTTCATGTGACGGCGGATGACCGAAAAGCGCCTTGAAGGCGCGGCTGAAATGGGCGGCATCGGCAAAACCGTTTCCGAGTGCGATTTCGGTGATCGGTTGCTCGGTCTGCTGCAGCAGCGCGCGGGCCCGGCGCAGGCGCAATTCCCGGTAATAGGCCGCCGGCGTGGTTTCCAGCCAGCGCCGGAACAGCCGTTCCAATTCGCGCACGGAAATGCCGACCCGACGGGCCAATGCGCCGATCGGCAGCGGGGCTTCCAGATTCCTTTCCATCACCGCGATGGCGGCGGTCAGATTCGGACTGCCGGCGCCGTGACTTTCCGCGAAACGCTGCGGCGCGTCTGCCGGCCGGATTCCCGGCAGGACGAATTCCTCGGCCATGAATGTCGCCAGCGTCGGACCATGACGGGCGGCGATCAAGGTCATCGCCATATCCATCGCAGCGACCCCGCCGGCGGCCGTGATCCGGTCCCGGTCGAACACGAAAACATCCTTTTTCACCAATACGTTGGGAAAGGTTTCCGCCATGCTGTCCAGGACCTCCCAGTGGCTGGTCGCCTGGTAGCCGTCCAGCACACCGGCGCGCGCCAGAACCAGCCCGCCGGTCTCGATCCCGACCAGGATCGCGCCGAAACGGGCCTGTCGGCGCAGATAGGAGAGGACCGGCGCGGTCATGCTTCGATCCGGCTCGTAACTCGCATGCACGAAAAGCATGTCGAGCACCGGCGTCTCGGCGATCGAGGCGGTGACATTGTTGGAGATACCGTTGCTGGCCTCCACCGGCCCGCCATCGACGGACAGCGTCATCCATTCATAAGCCGCGCGGTCCAGCTGGGTATTGGCCAGACGAAAGGGTTCCAGGCTGGAACTGAGAGCAAGCTGCGAGAACCGCGGCAGCAGCAGATGTCCTAGGCGTACCGGCTCTTTTCGCACGAGAAAGGCCTGCATCGATCTCTGACCCATCAACCGTTCTGGCGTTTTCCGACAAGGATAATGCGATTTTGTTCAATCCCGGACAAGGCGCCCGAATAGAGTCGCTGCAATGATTTCACCAGCAACGATCCAAATCCAATTTGGGCGGGAGGCGATATGAATTACGACGTTGTCATCACCTGTGCGGTCACCGGTTCCGGCGATACGGTCGGCAAGCATCCGGATATCCCGGTCACCCCGAAACAGATCGCCGATTCCGCCATCGAGGCCGCCAAGGCCGGTGCCGCCATCGTCCACCTGCATGTGCGCGACCCCGAAACCGGCAAGCCCAGCCGCGACCCGGATCTGTTCCGGCAGACCGTCGAACTGGTGCGCGAAGCCGACACGGATGTGGTGATCAACCTGACCGCGGGGATGGGCGGGGACCTGACGTTGGGGCCGCCGGAAGACCCGATGAATTACGACAAGGACGCCACCGACATGGCGCCCTGGCATGAGCGCGTTTCCTATGTCGATCAACTGCGGCCGGAAATTTGCACCCTGGATTGCGGCAGCATGAATTTCGGCCATGGCGACTATGTCATGACGAATACGCCGACCATGCTGGCGAAGATGGCGGAAGCCATGACCTCCTATGGGGTGAAGCCGGAAATCGAGGTCTTTGATGCCGGCCATGTGGCGCTTGCCCGGCACCTGATCGACCAGGGGCTGATCAAGTCCCCGCCGCTGTTCCAGCTGTGCCTCGGCATTCCCTTCGGCGCGCAGGCCTCGCCCAACATGATGAAGGCGATGCGGGACGAGTTGCCTGCGGATGCGAACTGGTCGGGCTTCGGGATCAGCCGGATGCAGATGCCCATGGTGGCCCAGGCGGTGCTGCTGGGCGGCAACGTCCGCGTCGGCCTGGAAGACAATATCTATCTGGACAAGGGCGTTTTCGCGACCAACGCGCAACTGGTTGAACGCGCGCGCACGATCATCGAGGCGATGGGGGCCAGGGTGCTGACGCCGGAGCAGGCACGGGCCAAGTTCCAGCTCACCAAACAAGTTTAATATAAGGCTTCAACTGGCTGTAATCAGGCCATTTTCAAGGAAAATAGAAATGCGCCAAATCGAAACGGTTGGGCTGATCGGCGGCGGGGTTATCGGCGCCGGATGGGCCGCGCGTTGCCTGGCCCATGGGCTCTCCGTCATTGCCTTCGACCCCGGTCCGGATGCCGAGGCGATCCTGCGGGCGAAAGTGGATAATGCCTGGCCGGCGCTGACAAAGCTCGGTCTGGCGCGCGGCGCGGACAAGGGGCGGTTGAGCTTCGCCGGCAGCGTGGCGGAAGTCGCCGAAAAAGCCGACTTCATCCAGGAATCCGCGCCGGAACGCCTGGATCTGAAAACCAAGCTGCACGCGGAAATCGACGCGGCGGCCCCGGCGGACGTGATCATCGGGTCCTCCACCTCGGGCCTCCTGCCGAGCGATTTTCAGGCAGAGTGCGCCCATCCGGAACGCGTTCTGGTCGGCCATCCGTTCAACCCGGTCTATCTGTTGCCGTTGGTGGAACTGGTGGGCGGAAAGAAGACCTCGGCCGCGACCATCGACGCGGCGCGGGATTTCTACAAAAAGATCGGGATGTATCCGCTGCATGTCCGCAACGAGGTCGAGGGCTTCCTGTCCGACCGCCTGCAGGAAGCGCTGTGGCGCGAAAACCTGCATATCGTCAATGAAGGGATCGCGACGACCGAGGAACTAGACGACGCCATCGTCTACGGTCCCGGCCTGCGCTGGGCCTTCATGGGGGTGAACAAGACCTTCGCCCTGGCCGGCGGGGACGAGGGCATGCGCCACATGCTGCACCAGTTCGGTCCGGCCCTGGAACTGCCCTGGACCAAGTTGAAGGCACCGGAACTGACCGAAGACCTGATCGACAAGATGGTGTCGGGGACCGAGGAACAACTGGCCGGCACCAGTATCAAGGAAATGGAACGCCTGCGCGACGACTGCCTGATCGCCATCATGGAGGCGCTGCAGACCTTCAACGAAGGCGCAGGCCGCGTGTTGAAGGAAAACCGCACGCGCCTGTCGGCGGAATAAGCACACAAGATAAAAAGGGGCGGGAATCATGGATTTCAGTCTGAGCGAAGAACATCGCCTGATCGTCGAGACGGCCCGCCGTTTCGTGGAGGAAGAGCTTTACCCCTACGAGGCGGAAGTCGAGGAAAGCGACACGCTGCGGCCCGAACTGGCGGCGCAGATCCGCGACAAGTCGATCGAACTGGGCCTTTATGCGGCGAATATGCCGGAGGAACTGGGCGGCGGCGGTCTGGACACGGTTGCGATGTGCCTGTTGGACCGGGAACTCGGTCGGGCCAACATGGCGCTGAACTACACGGTCGCGCGGCCGTCCAACATCCTGCAGGCCTGTACCGGGGACCAGCGGGAGAAATACCTGTTTCCCTGCATCCGCGGCGAGAAGGTGGATTGCCTGGCGATGACCGAACCGGGCGCCGGGTCCGATGTCCGCTCCATGTCCTGCAAGGCGGAACGCGACGGCGACGATTTCGTCATCAACGGGGTGAAGCATTTCATCAGCCATGCGGATTGGGCGGATTTCGTCATCCTCTTTGCCGCCACGGGTGAGGAGGACACGCCGCGCGGGTCGCGCAAGAAGATCACCTCCTTCCTAGTCGACAAGGATTGGCCGGGTTTCACCGTGCGTCCCGGTTACAAAAACGTCTCGCATCGCGGCTATCACAATTTCATCCTGGAATTCGATGACTGCCGCCTGCCGGCGAGCCAGGTGCTGGGCGAGGTCGACAAGGGTTTCGACGTGGCGAACGACTGGCTGGGCGCGACGCGGCTACAGGTCGCCGCCCTCAGCCTGGGCCGCTGCCACCGCGCGCTGGAACACGCGCTGGAATGGGCGGTCGACCGCAAGCAGTTCGGCCAGCAGATCAGCAAGTTCCAGGGCGTCAGCTTCAAGCTAGCGGATATGAAGATGCGCCTTCACGCCGCCGAATTGATGACTCTGGAAGCCGCCTGGAAACATACCCAGGGCGCGATGGAGGATATGGACGCCGCGATGGCCAAGCTGGCGGCGACCGAAGCGCTTGCCTTCATTGCCGACGAGGCGATCCAGATCCACGGTGGCATGGGCTTGATGAGCGATCTGCCGCTTGAACGGATCTGGCGCGACGCCCGTGTCGAACGTATCTGGGAAGGCACAAGCGAGATCCAGCGCCATATCATTTCCCGTTCCCTCCTGCGGCCGCTCGGCGGTTAAGGGGACGTCCATGGACGGGCATTTGTCCCAATCCGCGCCCGACGGCAATTCTGGCAAGATTGACGGTCTGCGCCGTCTGCTGCGGCCGCGTTCCCTGGCGGTGATCGGGGGATACGAAGCGGCGACGGTCGTGCAGCAATCGCTGAAGATCGGATTTGACGGGGAAATCTGGCCGGTCAATCCGCGCCGCGCCGACATGTCCGGCATTCCCTGTTTCGCCAGCCTGGACGATCTGCCGGGCGCGCCGGATGCGGCCTTCGTCGCGATCCCGCCGGATGCCACGATCGACGCGGTGCGCCGTTTGTCGGCCATGGGGGCGGGCGGGGCGGTCTGCTACGCTTCCGGCTTCAAGGAAGTGGGCGGCGTCGGCATTCAACGGCAGGAGAAACTGCTGACAGCTGCCGGTGCGATGCCGTTCGTCGGCCCGAACTGTTATGGCGCCCTGAACTATCTGGACGGTGCCGCCCTGTGGCCGGATCAGCATGGGGGCGACCGGGTCGAACGTGGTGCTGCCATTGTCGCGCAAAGCGGCAATATTTCCATCAGCCTGACCATGCAGCAGCGCACGGTGCCGCTGGCCTATGTCATCAGCGTCGGCAACAAGGCCGATCTAGGTTTCGACGCCTATGTGGACGCCCTGGCGCTGGATGAGCGGGTGACCTGTATCGGCCTGATCGCGGAAAGTATCGACGATATCGCCGCTTTTGCGCGTGCGGCCAAGCGCGCGAAACAAGCGGGCAAACCCATCGTGGTTCTGAAGGCCGGACGGTCGGACAAGGGCGCGCAGGCAACGATGAGCCATACCTCGTCGCTTGCCGGGTCCGATGCGCTGTATCAGGCCTTGTTCGATGCCCTAGGCATCGCGCGGGTGGACGACCTGTCGACTTTCCTGGAGGCCCTGAAACTGCTGTCGGTCATCCCGCCGCTTTCGGGGAACAGGGTTGTCTCGATGAGCTGTTCCGGCGGCGAAGCCTCGCTGATGGCCGATCTGGGCGACGATCTGGGGCTTACCTATCCGGATTTCTCAACGCCCGTTCATGGCCGATTGTTCGAGGTGCTCGGCGACAAGGTCGCGATTGCGAACCCCTTGGATTATCACACCTATATCTGGGAAAACCGCCAGGCGATGACCGATTGCTTCGGCACGGCCCTGTCGGCGGACGTGGATATGGGGGTTCTCGTGCTGGACTTTCCGGCGCCGGGCAAATGCGACCTGTCCGGGTGGGAGCCGGCCATCGAGGCCTATATCGACGCCGCGCGGTCGAGCGGCCGTTCGGCGGCGGTCCTGTCGAGTATTCCCGAGAATATGACGGCGGAGGCGGCGAGACGGTTCCTGGAGGCGGGCGTCGTCCCGTTGCAGGGAATGCGCGAGGGGCTGGGCGCGATTGCGGCCGCCGTTCAGGCGGGAAAACAATCCGATTGGCTGCCCGCCGCGCTGGGCCCGGAACCGGTCGGCGACCCGACGGTATTGGACGAATGGCGGTCTAAGCAGTTGGCGCGGCGATACGGTTTGGCGACGCCGGAAGGGTCCCTGGTAACCTCGGTGACAGAGGCTGTTGCCGCGGCCGAAGCCCTCGGATTTCCGGTCGTCGCCAAGGCCGTGTCACGGGATCTTGCACACAAGACGGAAGCGGGGGCGGTTAAACTCAATCTGCGGGACGGAGATGCCGTCGCGGCGGCGGCGGAGCATCTGTTCACCCTGTCGGATCGGGTCATGGTGGAAAAGATGGTCGGCGGCGCGGTCGCCGAACTGTTGATCGGTGTGAACCGCGACCCGCAATTCGGCCTGCATCTGGTCGTCGGGGCCGGCGGGGAACTGGTTGAACTGTTGCAGGACGCCGCCATCATCCTGCTGCCCGCCACACGGGAACGGATCGAGGAGGCCTTGTCGTCATTGCGGTGCGCGCCGTTGCTGCACGGCTATCGCGGGCGGGCCATGGGTGATTGGGATGCCGTTGTTGCGGCAGTCGAGAGTATCGCCGCGATGGTATCGGATATGGGCGAGAGAATTCTGGAAGTCGATATCAACCCGCTGATGGTTCTACCGGAAGGTCGCGGGGCCGTGGCGGCGGATGCATTGATAAGATGGGTGGAGGAAACGAAAAAATGAGCGATGTGGTCAAGGTCGAACGCCGCGGCGCGGTGCTTGAAGTCACGCTGGACCGGCCCAAGGCGAACGCCATCGACGCGCCGACCAGCCGGATCATGGGCGATACCTTCGCTGCCTTTCGCGACGATCCCGACCTGCGGGTCGCGATCCTGACCGGCGGGGGTGACAAGTTCTTCTGCCCCGGATGGGACCTGAAGGCGGCCGCGGCGGGCGAGGGGCCGGACGAGGATTACGGCGTCGGCGGTTTCGGCGGCCTGCAGGAACTGCCGGACCTGAACAAGCCGGTGATTGCAGCCGTCAACGGCATCGCCTTCGGCGGCGGTTTTGAATTGATGATCAGCGCCGACATCATCATCGCGGCGGATCACGCGACCTTCGCCCTGCCTGAAATCCGATCCGGCACCCTGGCGGATGCGGCGACAATCAAACTGCCGCGCCGGATTCCCCACCATGTCGCCATGGAAATGTTGTTCACCGGGCGCCGGTTCGACGCGGCGGAGGCGAAGCAATGGGGGATCGTCAACCAGGTCGTGCCGGCGGCGGACCTGATGACGACCGCGCGCGCCATGGCGGACCTGCTGGCCAGCGGTCCGCCGCTGGTCTACGCGGCGATCAAGGAAGTGGTGCGTGAGACCACGCACCTGCCGGTGCAGGAGGCTTTCGATCTGGTTACCAAGTCCAAACTGCCGACGGTGAAGACGCTCTATACCAGCGAGGATCAGAAGGAAGGCGCGCTTGCCTTCGCAGAAAAACGCGACCCGGTCTGGAAGGGGCGGTAAGGCTTTTCCGAGGTCGTTACTGATTGGTCAGCACGAACCGCCGGTTGCCCGGTTGGATCGGCCGGTAGTTGTCGGGATACAGCGATTTGAAGGCGGCGATCTGCTCCTTGCTGGCGGTCACCGCGCCGGCCATGACGTGCCAGGTGACGATTTCCGAGCAGGGCGGTGTGGTCAGGGACCCTTTGTACCGAAAAGCGGCGGTCCGGTCGGCCATCAGGTCGGACGGGTTGACGGCAATCGAACCGGTCATGCTGCTGCCGGCGGCCGGGATAAGCGGCCAGATCGTGTTCAGGGCCGAGTTGGCCAGTCCTTCGCGTATCATCACGCCGACGACGAAAAGGTCTCCTTCCGCCGATTGATGCACGAAATGCACTTCCATCGGGGCGTGTCTGCCGTTCAAGGTATGTTCCGACAGATGATGGAAATGGAACTGCAGAAGGGTGTAGGTCTTTCCGCCCGCCGTCAGCGTGCCGCCCTGTCCGCCGGCATTCACCTGAATCGTATGGCCGTTATTCAGCACTTCCGGCGTAAAACTGTTCCAGGCGATCGTGGCGGTTGGAAAGGCGGCCTCAATGGCATCGGATGAGACGATGTCGATGGGCGACTGCGCCTTTCCCGCACAGGCGGCGTAGTCGGGCGAAATTTCGGCCCAATGGTCGGGGCCTTCCGGGCCGCCGTAACCCCAGTGGGCCTTACCGCCGGCGGCCTGGACGGCGAATGGCGCCGTGGCGAGGGCGAGACTGAACGCAATGGCGGAAAAAGGTTTGCGCGGCATGGTGACGAGGGCTCCCCAGCGAATTCGGATGAACGGTATTTCGGTAGTATAGCGCAAAATTCTTTAAAGTCAGATTGCGCTGAATAGCCGGGGCAGAAGCGTGGCCGACGCCTTATTCGTCCGTCTCCAAACCGTGACCGGTTCTAGGATTTCGCCGCGACGGCCTCTACCTCGATTTTCATTTTCGGGTCGGCCAGTCCGGAAACGACCACCAGGGTGGAGGCCGGGACATGATCGCCGGTCAGGACCTTGTCCCGTCCGGTGCGGTAGGCGGCGACATAACGGGCATCGGTGATATAGGCGTTCACCCGAACCAGATCCTCCAGCCCCATGCCCGCGTCTTCCAGAATGGCCTTCAGGTTCAGCCAGACATTTTCCGATTGATCTTCCGCCGTCTCGGCCATGACGCCCTGCGCGTCTATGCCGACCTGGCCGGATATGAACAAAGCCCGCGCGTCTTTTGGAATTTCGATGGCGTGCGAATAGCGCGCCAGTGGCGGCGCAACGGTGGACGGATTGCGGATGGTCAAAGTCATTCGTGCCTCCCAGGACGGCTTTCTTGGTTCAGGTGCCGGCGCGTGTGTGCCAGTGTCGGGCGAAGGATTCCGCGTCGGCGCGTTCGCGGAACCATATCGTGGCCGGGGCGGAAACGGGAAGCACGATCAACCAGCCGGCCGTGCAGCGCTTGTCGCACCAGTCGACGTATTTGCGAAGCAGCGTTTCGCTCAATTCGTTTCCGGCGCTGCCCGCGCCGGGTTTGGCCAGGGCACCGGATGTCGGCGCGCGGACGGGCGTCCAGTCCCGGCGGACATCCTCCTCCGGCGGCGGGCGGTCGCCCTCGAACTTGCCGCCGAAGCGTTTCGCGCCTTTCCAGTCGTCGCTTGCCGCCGCATCGGCCGCGATCTGGTTTTTCATGGCGCGCAGGGCGCGCAGAATCACGAAACCGGTGACAAGGCAGAGTACCAGGATGACGACGGCGGTTTTCATCGCGCGGCGATCAGTTCGTCCAATATGTCGAAGACCGCGTCGAACATGGCCTCGGTCAGGCGACCGGTATTCGTATTGTAACGGGAGCAATGATAGCTATCGACCAGGACCGGGCCCGTTTCGGTCAGCCGGTGAATGGCGGCATGGCCGAACTTGAAGGCCGATTGCTTGTACCCGAGGCCCCGCAACGTCGCGTTATGGGAGAGCTGACCGAGGCAGAGCATCGCCTTGAGGTTCGGCATTGCCGCGATTTCCCGGGCCAGGAAGGGTAGACAGTTGGCGACTTCCGAACCCACCGGCTTGTTCTGCGGCGGCACGCAGCGGACCGCATTGGTGATCCGCGCATTGATCAGTTCCAGCCCGTCGTCGCGCCTCTTGTCGTAGGTGCCCGTCGTATAGCCGTGCGCGGTCAGCGTCTGGTAGAGCAGGTCGCCGGCGTAATCCCCGGTGAAGGGGCGTCCGGTCTTGTTCGCGCCCTGCAGGCCCGGCGCGAGGCCGATTACCAGTAACTCGGCGGAAAGCGGACCGAAACTGTCGACCGGGCCGTTATGCCAGTCGGGATGCGCCGCGCGGTTTTCGGCACGAAAGGCGGCCAGCCTCGGGCACAGGGCACAAGTCTGGTCAGGGCCTGAGAAGGATGCTGTCACGGCGTTTCCCGGCTGACGACGTGAATGGGAGCAGGGGGACGCGTCGATTTAAACGCGTTCTACGACCGCCTCGTCGTCTTCGTCGAATTCCTCGTAGTCTTCGTAATCGTCGTCTTCCAGGTCTTCATCGTCCTCGTCCCGGAAGTCGGCGGATTTGAAGTTCTCCTTCCGCGGGCGCGGCGCGGGGCGTGCACCGTCATGGAAATTCCGGGCGACCAGTTTGGAGAGTTCCGACAGTTCGATGAAATTGTCGCATTGCCGGCGCAGCTCGTCGGCGATCATCGGCGGGGATGTCTTAATAGTGCTGACCACGCTGACCCGCAGTCCCCGACGTTGTACCGCTTCGGCCAGTCGGCGGAAGTCGCCGTCGCCGGAAAACAGGATGACGTGGTCCAGGTGCTCGGCCATTTCCAGGACGTCGATCGCAAGCTCGATGTCCATATTGCCCTTCACCTTACGGCGGCCCTGGGCGTCGGTGTATTCCTTGGCCGGCTTGGTCACCAGGGTGTAGCCGTTATAGTCCAGCCAATCGACCAGCGGGCGGATCGGCGAATATTCCTGTTCCTCGAAAAGGGCGGTGTAATAGAAAGCGCGGACCAGCTGGCATTTATCGCGGAATTGGTCGAGCAGCTTCTTGTAATCGATATCGAACCCCAGGGTCCGAGCGGCGGAATAAAGATTGGCACCGTCAATGAAAAGAGCGACGCGCTCTTCCTTGTACAACCCCATATTCATTATGCGAGCCCCCAATACTCTAATACTCTTAAAATGACTTGTACCCGAATGACTTAGAAGATGTATCGTGATCAAGCCTCAACAAGCGGAATCTCTTACAGGCTGGAATTAGTTCCGACAAGCAACTATGCATTCTCGGCTGCTCATATCCTTGAAATCGGTCGGATTTCCGCCGCTTCAAGTCGCGCCGGGTCCTGTCCCGTCATTCCCTGTGGCCCGGGCGCGCGGGCCGGGGCGGGTTGATGTTGCAATGCGGGCGGTCAGCCCGTATATTCCGCGCCTCAAAATTACCGAAAACTTCTGTCGTTCGGTTGGAAACTAGGGACCGGGCCCACTATGTTGTTGGGTGACGGTCCTGACTCATGTGGTGTGCTGAGGTAACCGGCTGGGCCGGTCCTTCCCGGGACACCCACCGTCGGCGGCAGAGTTGAAAGCTAAATTGAAGGACGTTTTGGCATGGCGCGCGTTACCGTTGAAGATTGCGTAGAAAGAATTCCGAACCGGTTTGATCTGGTCATGGTCGCCGCGCAGCGCAGCCGCGACATCGCGACCGGCGCCTCGATCACGGTCGACCGCGACAATGACAAGAACCCGGTCGTGTCCCTGCGCGAAATCGCGGATGAGACGGTCGAGATCGACGAACTCAAGGACCAGCTGATCCGCAACCTGCAGCGCCATGTCGATGTCGACGAGCCGGAAGAGGTCGACATGATGGAGCAGATGTCGAACGGTACGCTGGAAGACAAGCCGGTGGAAGAGCCGGAGCCGGAGCCGATGTCTCCCTTCGCCCGGGCCCTGCCGGACATGCCGGCCTTCGAGGACATGGAGCCGGGTTTCTTTGAAGACTAAGCCTTCCACCTCGATCCCCGCTTGCGGGAAGGACAGTAACCAGACGGGCCGGCCTGCCGCCGGCCCCAATCCCCGCTAAGGGGGCGTGTAAGACATGTTGCGTCAGTACGAACTGGTGGAGCGTGTAAAGCACTATGATCCGGGCGCGGATGAGGATCTCCTCAACCGCGCCTATGTTTTTGCGATGAAGGCGCACGGCACCCAGACCCGCGCCTCCGGCGACCCTTATTTCTCCCATCCCGTCGAAGTCGCCGGCCTGTTGAGCGAAAAGCGCCTCGACGCCTCCTCGATCGTCACCGGGCTGCTGCACGACACGGTGGAAGATACCGACGCGACGCTGGAAATCATTCAGAACACCTTCGGTCCGGAAGTGGCCGCGCTGGTCGACGGCGTCACCAAACTGACCCAGCTGGAATTGCAGTCCAGCCGCACCAAGCAGGCGGAAAACTTCCGCAAGCTGGTGCTTGCCATGTCGCAGGACATCCGCGTCCTGGTCGTGAAGCTGGCCGACCGGCTGCACAACATGCGCACGCTGCATTTCATCTCCAAGGAGGAGAAACGCCGGCGCATCGCCCTGGAGACGATGGAAATTTATGTGCCGTTGACCGAGCGGATCGGCATCCGGGACTGGAAGGACGAGCTGGAAGACCTAGCCTTCGCGGAACTCAATCCCGATGCGCGCAGTTCAATCGTCAACCGGCTGCACTACCTGCATGAGGAGAGCGGCGACACCATCGGCAAGGTGGTAGAAGAACTGCGCACCCTGCTGGAAGCGCACGAGATCGAGGCGACCGTCCTCGGGCGGGAGAAGTCGCCGTTCTCAATCTGGCGCAAGATGCAGCGGCAGAACATTGGTTTTGAACAGCTTTCCGATATTGTCGCTTTCCGCGTCATCGTCGACAATGTGGAGGATTGCTACCGGGCGCTGGGCTGCATCCATGGCCGCTACACGGTGACGCCCGGTCGCTTCAAGGACTATATCTCGCTGCCGAAGCCGAACGGCTATCAGTCGCTGCATACCGGTGTCATCGGGCCTGAGAACACCCGAATCGAAATTCAGATCCGAACCCGGGAAATGCACGATGTGGCCGAACTGGGCGTCGCGGCGCATTGGCGCTACAAGTCCGGCGGCTCGCAGGAACCGACCCGTGAAGGGCGGCAGTACCGCTGGCTGCGCGATATGCTGGACATCCTCTCCAACGCGTCCGGCCCCGACGATTTCCTGGAAAACACCAAGATGGAGATGTTCGCCGATCAGGTGTTCGTCTTCACGCCCAAGGGCGACCTGCATGCCATGCCACGCGGTTCGACGCCGGTGGATTTCGCCTATGCCGTCCATACGGATGTCGGAAACCGCACCGTCGGGGCCAAGATCAACGGCCGGATCAAGCCGCTGCGGACCGAATTGCGCAACGGCGACCAGGTCGAGATCATCACCTCCAAGGCGCAGACGCCGTCTCCGGCCTGGGAAGCCTTCATCGTCACCGGCAAGGCGCGATCGGCGATCCGCCGTTTCGTGCGCTCGAAACAGCGCGACCAGTATTTCGGCCTCGGCCGCGAGGTGTTGGACAGCACCTTCCGGCAGGGCGATTACGACCTGACCGAAAAGGCGCTGCGCGGCGTCATCGCGAAGTTCCAGGTCGACACTGTCGATGACCTCTATGTCGCGGTGGGTGAGGGACGGATCACGGGCCGGGAAGTGCTCTATGCGGTCTATCCGGGCGCCAAGGAAGAACAGGCGCAGGAACAGGAACAGAAACGGCAGCAGATCGTCCCGACCCAGAAGCCCAAGGAAACCGCGCGCCACAGCGTACCGGTCAAGGGGCTGATCAAGGGCATGGCGATCCATTACGCGCGCTGTTGCCATCCGCTGCCGGGCGACCGGATCGTCGGCATCGTCACCACCGGCCGCGGTGTTACCATCCACACGATCAACTGCAGCACGCTGGAGGATTTCGCGGAATCCCCCGACCGCTGGCTCGATGTCAGCTGGGACACGGATGCGGAGGAACCACAGGCCTTCATGGGCCGCGTTCATGCGGTGATCGCCAACGAACCCGGCAGCCTGGGCACGATCTCCAGCGTCATCGGGCGGACCGGCGGCAATATCTTCAATCTGAAGTTCACCAATCGCGGTGAGGACTTCTACGAGATGCTGATCGACATCGAGGTCACCGGCGTCCGGCAGCTAAGCAACATCATGGCTGCCCTGCGCGCCACGCCGGTTGTCAATTCCGTGGACCGCGCGTTCAGCTAGTTCCGTTCCGATTTCAAGGGGGAAACATGCAGACCATCGACAGCCTGGACGCTCTCGAGGCGCTTTATGACGCGCCCGTTCCCGCCTCGCTCACCAAGGTGACCAAGCGGATGACGCCGCATTACCGGCAGTGGATCGATGCGTCGCGTTTCGTGGTGATTTCGACCGTCGGGCCGGAGGGAACGGATGCCAGCCCGCGCGGCGAGGACGGGCCGGTGGTGAAGATTGTCGACGAAAAGACGGTCTGGCTGCCCGATTGGCGCGGCAACAACCGGATCGACACGTTGCGCAACATCGTTCGCGACGGGCGGGTCAGCCTGATGTTCATGGTGCCCGGATGCGACAATGTGGTGCGGATCAACGGCACGGCGGCGCTGACGGCGGACGAGGATATCCGGCGGGTCTTCGCCAAGAAGGACAAGCTGCCCAAAACGGTCATCGTGGTGACGATCGGCGAGATGTACTTCCAATGTGCCAAGGCCTTGATGCGGTCGCAGCTGTGGAGTGCGGATGCGCCGCGGCCGGAAGTTCCCAGCGCGGGGCAGTTCATCAAGGAAATGAAACAGGATTTCGACGCCGTCGCCTATGACGAGGGCTATCCGGAATACGCCGCCGGCCGGATGTGGTGAGAAGGGTGGCGGCCGCACCGTCCGAATGACGCAAAAACCTGGATGCTGCACTTGCGTCGTGAAGCGTGACACGCCAATTTCAGGATAGGCATATACTTTTCAGGACCCGGGCTTCCCGTTCATGTTCAAACGCCGCAGAAAGCGATACGTCCATCATCATTTCAAGGAGGCCGTATGGCCGACGATAGGATGGCGGCGCAGTGCGGATTACATGCGCCACCGTGTCGGGCGGCTGCCGGGAACGCCGTATTCCATCGCCGCCGGTTTCGCCTGGGGCGCCGCGATCTCCTTCACGCCCTTCATCGGTCTGCATATCCTGTTGTCGGCCGCCGGGGCCTGGGTGACCCGGTCCAGCATTCTGGCGGGAGCGATCGGCACCGTGGTGGGCAATCCCTGGACCTTTCCCTTCATCTGGGCCTGGATCTATACCGCCGGTGTCTGGATGCTTGGCCGGGATCCGCTTGAACTGAATTATGCGGAACTCAGCCTGGGGTATCTCTACGACCATTTCTGGGCGATCTTCATCCCCATGATGGTCGGCGGTGTGCCCAGTGCCGTGATCATCTGGGCCGCGTTCTTCTTTCCGCTGCGCGCGATGGTAGCCAAGTATCAGGTGGTTCGGCGCGCGCGTATCGCGGCCAAGAAGAACCGACAAATATCCGAAGGCGGGACGGGGGCGGCTGTATGATTATCGGTTTGGGAACAGACCTTTGCGATATCGGCCGGATCCGGGAGACGCTGGAAAAGTTCGGCGATCGGTTCACCGGCCGCCTCTATACGGATCAGGAAAGGTTTCGAGCTGAAAGACGGCCGGCGCGCCGCGCCGACCGCTATGCGCAGATGTTCGCGGCCAAGGAAGCCTGTTCCAAGGCCCTCGGCACCGGGTTCCGCAAAGGCGTTTTCTGGCGCGACATGGAAGTCGTTCCGCTGCCGTCGGGCAAACCGACCCTGAATATCACCGGCGGGGCGCGCGAACGGCTGTTGAGCCTGACGCCGCCCGGGTACAAGCCGCAGGCCAATGTCAGTCTTACCGACGAATCGGGCATGGCCCAGGCGGTGGTGATTCTGTCCGCCGTTCCGATCGACTGGCCGGACCCGATTGAACCCTAGCCGAGACCTTGGCTGTGTCGGGGACGGCAGGCGCCGCCTTGACTTGCGGCGACGCGCCGGGCCTTATCCCGCGCCGGGACGGAATTTACGCAATGCGCCGGTGAAGTGGGCCAGAGAAGTGGACCCCAGAAGTGGACCGGGCGCGGCGCGGTTTGACAGGTTGAAGAGAGGCCGCCTTTCATGGAGTTGTTGAAAACCCTCGTGTTCGCCCTTGCGATCGCGCTTGGCGTGCGGACATTCGCTTTCGAGCCGTTCAACATCCCGTCGGGGTCGATGATACCGACCTTGCTGATCGGCGATTATCTCTTCGTCGCGAAGTACTCCTACGGCTACAGCCAGTATTCCTTCCCCTTCGCCCTGATACCCTTCTCGGGCCGGATTGCGGGTGATGAACCGGAACGCGGCGATGTCGCGGTCTTTCGCCTGCCGACCAATCCGAAGATCGACTACATCAAGCGGGTGATCGGGCTGCCGGGCGACAAGATTCAGGTGATCGGCGGAATTCTCCATATCAATGGAAAAGCGGTCGAGCGCCGCCGGATGGACGATTTCGTCATCAACAAGGGCACTGCCGCGGAAAACCGTATCCGCCAGTACGAAGAAACGCTGCCCAACGGCGTGAAGCACACGATCATCGAGGAAAAGGGCGACACCTGGCACTTGGACAACACACCCGTCTATACGGTGCCGGAAGGCCATTACTTCATGATGGGCGACAACCGGGACAATTCGCAGGATAGTCGCGTGTTGAACGATGTCGGCTACGTGCCGGCGGAAAACCTGATCGGCCGGGCCGAGCGGTTGTTCTTCTCGACAGACGGAACGGCGGAACTCTGGGAAATCTGGAAGTGGCCTTTCGCCATCCGCTATGGGCGATTGCTTAATGGGATCTACTAAACCGATCGACGCGTCCCTGATCGCCGCGTTGCGCCTGGACGGCGCGGATCTGACCGACAAGAATGCGGAACTGCTGCGGCGGGCGCTGACCCATCGCAGTCTGATCGGGGCCGGCACCAGTTACGAGCGCCTGGAATTCCTGGGGGACCGCGTGCTGGGGCTGATCGTCGCGGAAATGCTGCTGGAAGCTTTTCCGCGGGAGGACGAAGGCCCCATCGCCAAGCGGCACGCGGCCCTGGTCCGCAAGGAAACCCTGGCGGAGGTCGCCACACAGATCGGACTTCCGGCCTATATCCTGATGTCGCCGGGGGAGGAAAGCTCGGGCGGACGCGAGAACAGCGCCATCACCAGCGACGTCTGCGAGGCGGTGATCGCCGCGGTGTACCGGATTGCCGGTCTGGAAGGGGCCAAACGGTTTATCGAACCGTTGTGGCGACCGTTCCTTGAGCGGGAGACCGAACCGCCGCGCGACGCTAAAACCAGTTTACAGGAATGGCTGCAGGGCCGTGGCCGGCCGCTGCCGAGTTACGAGCTTGTGGAGCGTTCCGGGCCGGATCATGCACCGGTCTTCACAATTGCCGCAAAGGTCGAGGGCAGTGTCGCCAAGAGCGCGACCGGTCGGTCCAAGCGTGCGGCGGAACAGGCCGCCGCGGCGGCCTTGCTGGCGGAGTTGAAGAAAGCCGAATGACGACTGAAGATAACAACCCTGAAACGGCGGGCGCCGGCGCAACCAGATGTGGGTTCGTCGCCGTGATCGGCGCGCCGAATGCCGGTAAGTCGACGCTGGTGAACCTACTGGTCGGCGCCAAGGTCTCCATTGTGACGCACAAGGTGCAAACGACGCGGACGCGTGTCATGGGCATCGCGGTCCGGGACGAGGCCCAGGTAGTCTTCGTAGACACACCGGGCATATTCAGGCCAAAGCGCCGGTTGGACAGGGCCATGGTCGGTGCTGCCTGGATGGGGGTGGATGAGGCCGATCAGACCGTCTTCGTGGTCGATGCCGCCGTCGGCCTGAATGACGAGAACCAGGCAATCCTGAACGGATTGGTGGAACGTAAGGCCAAGGCCGTCCTCGCCCTCAACAAGATCGATCTGGTTAAGCGCGAGAAACTGTTGGAACTGTCGGCACGGCTGAATGAAACGGGTGTCTTCACCGATACGTTCATGATTTCCGCGCTGAAGGGCGACGGTGCATATGACCTGCTGGATCATTTGGCCGCCAATGTCCCGTCAGGGCCTTGGATGTTCCCGGAAGACCAGCTTTCAGACATGCCGCAGATGCTGTTGGCGGCGGAAGTGACACGCGAAAAGCTGTACCTGAACGTGCATCAGGAATTGCCCTATGCCACCACGGTCGAAACGGAGCTGTGGGAACCGACGAATGACGGCGGCGTGAAGATCGAGCAGGTGATCTATGTCGCGCGGGAAAGCCAGAAGGCGATCATCCTGGGCAAGGGCGGGTCGCGCGTGAAGGTCATCGGCAAGGCTGCGCGAGAGGAATTGATGGAGATGCTGGATTGCCCGGTCCATCTCTACCTGTTCGTGAAAGTGCGCGAGCGCTGGCAGGACGACCCGGCCCGGTATCGCGTCTGGAATCTGGATTTCAACGCCTGAGGACGGCGGTTTTCGTTAGGGCCGTCGCCGAACAGCGCCGGGCCGATTTTTGGGGAGGCAAAGCGGAAATGGAAACAGGCAGTCACGCCCATCATGAAGACCCACGTAACGAAACGGTTCGGATCTATGTGAACGGCCGAATCGTTCCGCGCGCCGAAGCGACCGTATCGGTTTTTGATTCAGGGTTTCTGCTCGGCGACGGTGTCTGGGAAGGGATCCGCCTGCATAATAACAAGCTGGCCTTCCTGGAGGAGCATCTGGACCGCCTGTATGAAGGCGCGAAGGCCATCGATCTCGATATCGGCATGCCGCCGGAGGAATTGGCGAAGCGGATCATGGATACCTGCGCCGCCAACGGCATGCATTCCGGCGTTCATATCCGCCTTGTCGTCAGCCGGGGATTGAAAAAGACACCCTATCAAAGCCCGAAGGCAAATGTCGGCGGGGCGACGGTGGTGATCATTCCGGAATGGAAGGAAGCCCATCCGACGGCCAAGGAACGCGCCATGTCGCTGTTCACCGTGCATGTTCGGCGCGGTGCGCCCGACGTGCAGGATCCGATGTGGAACAGTTTGAGCAAGCTGAACTGCATCGCCGCCTGCATTCAGGCGAACAAGGCGGGCGCCGACGAGGCCCTGATGCTGGACCCGCATGGTTTCGTGGCGACCTGCAACTCCACCCATTTCTTCATCGTCCGCAAGGGCGAGTTGTGGACCTCCACCGGCAAATACTGCCTGAAGGGGATCACACGCGGGAATGTCATCGATCTGGCGCATGAAAACGGTATCCCCGCCTATCAGAAGGATTTCAGCCTGACCGAGGTCTACGGCGCGGACGAAGCCTTCGTGACCGGTACCTTCGCCGGCGTCATGCCGGTCGGCACGATTGACGGCCGGCAGATCGGCGACGGGGGCAGGGGGCAGATCACCGCTCGGCTGCAGTCGCTCTATGCCGACTTGATGGAACGGGAATGCCCGGTCGACTGACGCCGGAGTGTCGGGGAATACGGAAATGAGCGAGACAGTCGAACCGATCCGGATCGCCATGTGGTCCGGTCCGCGCAATATTTCGACGGCGATGATGCGCAGTTTCGAGAACCGGGCCGATTGCGCGGTATCCGATGAACCCTTCTACGCGGCGTATTTGTACGAGACCGGCCTGGACCACCCGATGCGGAGCCAGGTCATCGCGTCGCAACCGACCGATTGGCGCAATGTGGTTCGGCGCGTGACCGGCCCGGTGCCGGAAGGCAAACCGGTCTGGTATCAGAAGCACATGTCCCATCACATGCTGCCGCATTACGGATTGGACTGGACCGACGGTTTGGTGAACTGCTTCCTGATCCGCGATCCGGCCTTCGTGGTCGCCTCCTATGCCGCTAAACGCGAGGAGGTGACGGCAGCGGATCTCGGCTATCATCGTCAGGTCGACCTCTTTAATCGGGTCTGCGACAAGCTGGGTAGTGCGCCGCCCGTGCTCGACTCGGTCGATATCCTGAAAAACCCGGAAGGGATGCTGTCGGCGCTGTGCGACAGGATCGGCATACCCTTCGACAGGGGTATGCTGTCCTGGCCCGCAGGGGCGCGCGACAGCGACGGGGTCTGGGCGGCGCATTGGTACGCCTCGGTCAACGCCTCCACCGGTTTCATGCGCTATGAAGACAAGCAAGCCGTGGTGCCCGAGGCCTTGAGGCCGGTGCACGAGGCTTGCCTTGAGCCTTACAATACACTTGTGAAACATCGCTTGGTTGTGTGACGGCGCGGGCGGGATCATAGTTCGCCCATTCAAGACATTGAGAGACCACCATGTCTGCGTCCAGCGCCAGATTGTCCCTGATCTTCTCCTGTATCGGGCATTTCTACTTTCACTATTTCGCGGCGATGTACTTCACCATCGTCATCGCGATGGCGGCGGACTGGAATCGGCCCTTCCATGATCTCATTGAACTTTGGCTGCCGGCCTCGATCCTGATCGGGCTCGCCTCACTGCCCGCCGGGCGTCTGGCGGATATCTGGAGCGCGCCGGGCATGATGGTGATCATGTTCCTCGGCATGGGCGCGGCGACCGCCGCCTGCGCCTTCGCGGATCAGGACCTGGTGCTGACCGGCTTCCTGGCGATGATCGGCCTGTTCGGCGCGATCTATCATCCGGTGGGGATTTCCTGGCTGATCCGTTCGTCGGACGGGTCGACGGGCAAGAAACTGGCGGTGAACGGCATTTTCGGGGGGCTCGGCGCCGCGGCGGCCGGCGGGATAACCGGCCTGATCCTGGAATTTCTGTCCTGGCGGGAGGCTTTTCTGCTGCCGGGTGTGATCTGTGCGGCGACCGGCCTCGCCATGCTGTGGTATGTGGCGACGGGCCGCATCAGCGAAGGCGACGGCAGCGCCGCCAGGAACAATCCGGCCATGGGGAACGGCAACCTGAAGGCCTTTTGCCTGCTGCTGTTTCCCATGTTTGCCATCGGCCTGCTGTACAGCACCACCCAGGCGGCCATGCCGAAACTGTTCGAGGAAGGGTTGATCGGCCTCGTCGGCGGCAACCTCGCCCTGATCGGAGGATTGGTCGCGACGGTCTATATTGCGGGCGCCATCATGCAGGTGCTGGGCGGCCATCTGGCCGATCACTACAACAAGAAGACGGTCTACGTGATCTGCTGGATAGGGCAGGTGCCGTTGCTCGCGCTGGTGGCGATGACCGGCGATTTGATGCTGTTGACCGCGGCGACCATGATGGTGGTGCTGAATTCCAGCGCGCTGCCGTCCGAAAACATGCTGCTGTCCCAGTATACGCCGGAGAAGCACCAGGGCCTTGCCTTCGGCATCAAGTTCATTCTGGCCTTCGGCGCCGCTCCCTTGGGCGTGAAGCTGATTTCCTGGGTGCGGGAGGCGACCGGTTCCTTCGAGTGGCTGATCCTGGGCCTGTCGGCCATGGCCGCCGCCGCGGTCCTCGTCGTCATTTTCCTGCCGTCCGATCGGCCGAACAAGCCGGTTGCCGCGCCGGTCCCGGCGGAGTAGCGACATTTCCATCTTTTGGTGCTAAGCTGCGGGCATGTTGGCCGAGAAGAAACCGCTTAACGCCGTCGAACGCCTGTCCGAGAGGGAATACCATCGGCATTTGCATGTCTATTGGATCGGCGTGCTGGCGGTGATTTTCGTTCTCGACACGTATCTTTATTTCAAGGTGCTCGACTGGGATGCGGCCTGCAGAGGCTATGTCGCCGAACAGGCATGGGGCAGTTCGTTCGCGGTGCTGCGCGGCTGCAACGCCCTGGTCCCGGCCCTGATGAATTTGGCGATTTTCGGCGTGCTGACGGCGCTGGCCCAGGCCTTGTGGCGGCGTTTCAGAGTGATCGACTCCTAACGCGCTTGCGCGGCTGTTATACCGCTCCTACAGCTTCTCCGAATTGAACCACAAGGTGTCCTCGTCCTCGACGCTGCGGAAGAAACAACTGCGATAACCGACATGGCAGCAGCCGCCATTGCCTTGCGGGCGGACTTTCAGAACCACCGCATCCTGATCGCAATCGACAAGAATGTCGGCGACTTCCTGGGTCTGGCCGCTGGTTTCGCCCTTCAGCCAGAGGGACTGGCGGCTGCGGCTGTAGTAATGGGCAAGGCGGGTTTCGATCGTCTTCCGAAGCGCTTCGGCGTTCATATAGGCCAGCATCAGGATTTCGCCGGTATCGGCATGCTGCGCGACGACCGGGACCAGTCCATTGGCATCGAATTTCGGGGCCAGAAGGTTTCCTTCCTCGATATCCTTTTTCTGCAATGTCGACTGTTCGCGCATGGTTCCGCCTCCGTTCAATCGGTCGCCCTGCTTATAGGTAGACGCCGGCACAGTGAAAAGCCTCAGCACCCAATCCGTTCTTGAAATGGGCGATCCCCGGCATCTTTTCCGCATCGATGCCGCCCATGTCGAGGCCGCGAACCCCCTGGCTCTTCAGGCGTTTGATGCCTTCCCACAGCAGCAGGTTGTGGGCGTTGACGGCCCGGCCTTCCTCCCCGGTCCACCCGACCTGATAAGTCGCATCCCTGCCGTGTCGGATGAAGAGGACCCCGGCCATCGGCGCGCCGTTCGCGCCGGGAATGCTCAGCAGCAGCGTCTTCGACCGGAGCAGGGCGCCGATCAGCCTGGCTGAGGGGCCCGCATATCGACGGTCGCGGCGCTGCGCCTCGTAGGCATCCAGCAGCCAGCCGGGGTCGCCGCCTTCCTCGACCGTCAGGCCCGCAGCTTCGGCCTGAACCAGTTGGTTGCGCCATTTCTGCTTCAACCCCGCGCGCAGCACCTCTTCCTCCCGGGTTAGATCGAGCCAGGCGCTTTCATATCCGTCCATCACCGCCTGCAGGGACCGCGATGCGGCGGCAGCGTCCCAATCGGCGGACGGGGGGATTTCCGGCATCACGGTCGTCCAATGCAGACGGGAGATCGGAAAGGCGCGCTTGATCCGCTTGATCGCGATGGCGTGGATTTCCGGCGGGGTGGGCTGGAAGAAGAGGGGGCCGCGCAGGACTCGCGTGAAGGTAATCAGGCCCAGCTTGCGCTGATGGAAAGCCTGCACCATGCCGAGTTCCATTCCACCTGCCCGGATCAGGGCGCGGAAGGGCGCTTGCCCCTCGGCTTGCCGCATGGCTTCCCCGAAGTGCCAATCCTGGAACAGATTTGACCGCGGCACCCGTTCCAGGTGGCGCGTCCAGTCGGACTCGGTTATCTCATCCGCATGAAGGGTGAGGTCGCTCTTGTCGGCCATGATCACACGGCCCGGTGTGCAAGGTGGATGGTAGGGATGTCAAAATCCGGTAAGGGAAATGCCCGCAAGAAGACCAAGGCCGCCGCCAAGGCCTCCGCCGCCTTGAAGGGCCAGGCCACGACGCGTGAACAACAGGTCAATCTCGCCGGCATGGCCGAACGCGCCCAGGCCAGGCAATCCTGGCTGAACAAGCCGATGCTGGGCACGCGGATCACCTGGCGGGCCGCGCTGCTCTTCCTGCTCGCCTGCGTCATGCTGGACGGTATCCTCTGGGCCGTCTTCGAATTGGGGCTGGGGCGCTGCTACGGCCTTCTCTGCCTGATCTAGGTCGCCGAAAAGGCTAAAGGCCGCGTTTCTTCGCGCTGATCACCCGGCTGTTGATGCCGTTCCAGCTCAATTCGCCCGACAGTCTGGCATATTCGATTTTCGGGCAGCGGTTCATAATGACCCGCATGCCGGCCTTCTCGGCCTTCTCGGCCGCCTCGTGATTGATCACGCCCAGTTGCAGCCAGAAGACCTTGGCGCCGGTGGCGATGGCTTCATCGACCAGTTCCCCGGCGGCCTGGCTGTTTCTGAAGACGTCGACCATGTCGATCTGTTCCGGGATATCCGCCAGTTTCGCATAGACCGTTTCGCCCAGGATCTTGTTACCCGCCTGGCCCGGGTTCACGGGGATGACGCGATATCCTTTCTGCTGCAGGTATTTCATCGCGAAATAGCTTGGCCTGTTCCAGTTCGCACTGGCCCCGACCATGGCGATCACCTTGCAGTCGCGCATGATGTTGCGGACATAGGCGTCGGCATAGAAGTCGGACGCGTGGTCGCGGTCGGTCGGCAGGATCGGTTTTTTGCCGGCGGCGAGCTGGGTCAGGATATCGGCGGCGAGGCTCATGGGATCAACTGTCCTTCCAGACGGGTTTGCGCTTTTCGATGAAGGCGGCGATGCCTTCCTCCGCGTCGTCGAAACTCATATTGTCCGTCATCACCTCGGCGCAATAGGCATAGGCTTCGGCCAGGTCCATGTCGATCTGGCGCTGGAACGCCTCCTTGCCGGTCTTCAGGACCAGGCCCGACTTCGATGCGATCTTGGCCGCCAGGGCCGCCACTTCGTCTTCCAGCCCGTGTTCCGCGACCGCCCGGTTGATCAGACCGATCTCGACCGCCTTGTCCGCATGAATCATGTCGCCGGTCAGCAGCATCTCCATCGCCTGTTTGCGATGCACCGCCCGCGACAGCGCCACCATCGGGGTGGAGCAGAACAGGCCGATATTCACGCCCGGCGTGCCGAACCGCGCCGTCTCCGCCGCGACGGCAAGGTCGCAGGTCGCGACCAACTGACATCCGGCTGCGGTGGCGATGCCGTGCACCTTGGCGATCACGGGCTGACGCAGGTTGGTCACCGTCATCATCATCGTCGAGCATGTCTCGAAGGTCTTGGCGCGGAAGGCGCGGTCGGGATTGGCCTTCATTTCCTTCAGGTCGTGCCCGGCGCAGAACCCTTTGCCGGCGCCTTCGATGACCACGACCTTCACGGCATGGTCCAGGTCGATCTCGCGCAGGATCCCGGTCAAGCTCTCCATCAGGTCGATGGAGAAGGCGTTATAGGCGTTCGGGCGGTTGAGCGTCAGGCGGCAGACGCCGTCCCGGTCCTCGCGAAGGACCAGGGGCGCGGCCTCGACAGAAGCGGCAACTGCGGTCATCTTTCTTGTCCTCGAGACGGACGCGCAAGCGATGCTTTGAAGACGCGTCCTTTCCGTTTTCTTGTCCTTGGAGAATATCCAATCCATGCCCGCACCCCAAGCCCCGTTCGATCCGAACCAGACGCCGAAATTGACTATTGCCGAATTGGATGAACTGGTCGGGGAACTGGCGCCTTTCGTGGCCCTGTACGGCTTCCAGGTGGATGAAATCGGCTATGGCTGGGCCCGTGTACGGCTGCCCTACGATTTCAATCATGTGCGTCCGGGCGGGACGATCTCCGGTCCCGCGATGATGGCGCTGGCGGATTACGCCATGTATGTCGGCCTGATGGGCGCGATTGGCCCTGTCGCACTGGCCGTCACGACGAATCTCAACATCAATTTTCTGCACAAACCGGCGGAACGCGATCTGCTTTGCGATGCTCGGCTGATCAAACTGGGCAAGCGCCTGGCGGTCGGCGACATGTCGATCCATCCGGAAGGGGACGAGCGCATGTGCGCCCATGTGACCGCCACTTATTCCATCCCGCCGCGTTGATCGGACCCGTTCCGGCGATCAGGATAGTCTCGGTTTACATACTCAGTGTGTTCATTGGTGAGGTACTCTTGTAATTTTAGGAATGGCTGTTAGAACAACGTTATTGAGGGGCAGGTCTTAACCCAGACCTGGAGTTTTTCACACATGCGAAGACATTTGATGTCTATCGCGGCGGCGATAGTCATGATCGCCGGCGCAGTCCCCGCTGCGGCGAACGTCGTGTCGTTCACCCCCACTGCAGACGGAGATGTACAACTCTTCGGCGGTACCAGCATCGATACAACTGATACTGTGTTGTCTTTCGTCCAATCGGGTGGGCTGGAAAGGCGAATTTTTCTGGAATTCGACCTTTCTTCGATCCCCGACACGGCGGTCATAAATTCCGCCAAGCTGACAATGAATCTCACCGCGCCGATTATCGGACCGTTCCTGCCGGCGGTCTTTGATGTCTTCGCGTATAATGGTGATGGCACCATCGATGCCGCGGATTTCACCGCAGCGAAGACTCAGGTCGTCGATTCTACGATCGATAATCCAGAGAATAACGGTTTGGTCATTTCGCGGGACTTCGACACAACATTGCCGATACTGGCCGCTTTGGCGGGCGATTTGCTGACGCTCAGCGTCGAAACCGATAGTTTCGCGAGTGCAAACTTTGTGAGCATCGATAGCGGAAACACGTCCAACTTCCCCACACTGACGGTCGACTTCTCGGTTTCGCAAGTCCCAGTTCCAGGTGCGCTTCCCCTGGCGATTACAGGCTTAGCTGCGCTCGGCCTCGCCGGATGGCGACGACGGCGTGCATAACGTTCTCCGATAGGTGAATTCAGAGAGGGCGCCCGCCGTCAGGGCGGGCGCCCTTTTCATATAAGAGTTCCTCCCTGGTGGGCGGTTCACCCTCGACCATCGAATTTTCCCATATCTTTGATCTTTGTGATTTTCCGATACGAGAGGCTGGGACAAATAGCCCGCCATTGTCGGAACCGCGACGGTGGCGTTGTTGGATTACCGCATGGATGTCAGCCTTGCGGGCGCTATCGGGCTGGTTCGGTCTTTTTCTGGCGCAATGCCGTGTGCGGGCCTCTGGGAGTAGTTCTGAATTCGATCTGCTTGGTTAGGCGAGAGTTCACCCACGTGTCTCGGTCGTAAAAAGATAACGTTGTTATTTGTATCAGAATACCATATAACACTGTTATTCAATGGGTCGAATTCCCCAGATGACCTGGAGACAAACATGTTCAGCAAACTTACCACTGTGATGGGTATCGCGACGGCCTTGGGCGCCGGGGCGGTTACCCTTGTAACCTTGGCCTCGTTCAACCCGGCCGATGTTGATGCCCCTCGGATGATCGTCTGCTCCGACGTTCAGACACAGGACGATCCGACACCCTTTGCCCGAGCCGGCCAATTGCCCGGAGCAGACCAGCAGAATTCCCTCTGCACCCGGATCAAGGGACGGACAGAGGCGGTTGCATCGCTCTGACGGATATCCCGTGGGTTCAAGGCGAACCACGCATGACCGTATTGTAGCTTCACTCTCTGGTTACCTTTCAGTCCAAGACTGGGCGCCCCTCCGCCAGGTGGGGCGCCATTTCTTTTTCCAAGGCCGTGTCCGTATGCCGCGATTGACCGGCCGCAATCGCTTTGTACGATGATTGCTCAGCATGCATCGTCGGTCTTCGGGAAAGGAGCCCCCGCCATGACAAGCGTGGATCAGGAAACAATCGAACAGTTCCGCGAGGACGGCATCACCGTCGTTCGGAACGCCTTTTCCAAGCATTGGATTGATGTCCTCACCCGCGGGCTTGATCGCAACATCGCCGAACCGGGCAGGTATCGGCGCGAATACACGCCCGAAGGCGCCTCGGGCCATTTCTTCGGGGATTACTGCAACTGGTCGCGCATCCCGGAATACGAGGACTTCGCGCGGAACTCACCCGCCGCCGATATCGCCGGGGCCTTGATGGGGTCGAAGAAGGTGAACCTGTTCCACGAGCATGTCGTGGTGAAGGAGCCGGGCACGGCGGAGCGCACGCCCTGGCATCACGATCAGCCCTATTACTGCGTCAACGGCGACGACAATGTCAGCCTCTGGATTCCGTTGGACCCGGTGCCGAAGGAACGCGGTGTGGAATTCATCAAGGGCTCGCATAAATGGGGCCGCTGGTTCACGCCGACCAAGTTCACCGGCGTCGATTACAGCAGGCAGGACGAGGGGTTCGAGACGATCCCGGATTTCGAGGCCGAACGGGAAAAGCACGACATAGCCTCGTTCGATCTTGCCGTCGGCGATTGCGTTGCCTTCCATTTCCGCACCGTGCATGGCGCACCGGGTAATTCGGCGACGGATACGCGGCGCCGTGCCGTATCGTTCCGGTGGACCGGCGATGATGCCCGTTTCGTGATCCGGGCCGGCGAAATGTCGCCGCCTTTCCTGGATTTCGAGGAACTCACGCTCAAACCCGGCGACCCGCTGGATAGCCCGCTGTTTCCGGTCATGCGCGGCTGAAACGGGTAGGGGGCGCGATTATTTCGGCCGATCCCCGTCGATCGTGATGCGCCACATGTGCCGGCGATGGCCGTGATAGTCGTTCATGGCGTTGTGCAGGGTGCAGCGGTTGTCCCACACCGTCAGCGTGCCGGGGCGCCAGGCGATGCGGCACTGGAATTCCGACTTGATCTGATGCTGGAAGAGGTAATCCAGCATCGGCGCGCTTTCCTCCTCCGTCATGCCGTCGAACCGCACGCTATGGCCGATATGGGCGTATAGGGAAGGGCGGCCCGTCACCGGATGGGTGCGAATGAGCGGGTGGATGGCTTCATAGACCGGGCGCGCGCCCTGTTTGGCGCCGATCCGGCCGATCTGTTCCACCCGCGTCGCCGCGGCGGCGGCTTTGTCCGATCGGTTGACGACTTTCAAGCCGCGCAGCCAGTCCTGCAGGGCGGGGGAGAGCGTTCCGTACGCCAGATACATATTGGCGAAAAGCGTGTCGCCGCCCATCGGCGGCACTTCCCGAGCATAGAGCAGGGAGCCGAGGGGCGGTTGTTCCAGATAACTGGTATCCGTATGCCACAACCCTCCGAAATTGATTTTCTCGTCGGCTTCCTTGATGACCTCGGTGATTTCCGGATGGCCGTCTAGACTTTTGAGGAAGGGATAGGACCCGATCGGCCCGAACCGGCGGGCGAGGGAAACCATGGCTTCGGCGGACAGGTTCTGGTCGCGAAAGACCAGGACCTGGTGCTTGAGGAAAGCGTCCTGGATGCTGTCCCATGCGTTGTTGGTCAGAGGTTCGGACAGGTCCAAACCGTTGATTTCCGCACCAATCGCAGGGGTTAATCGCTTGATTTCCATTTTTCCCATGATTTCAGACCCTCCCGAATGCGGTAAAATAATACCGCACTTGTAACTTGCTGTTTTTGCGCGTCTTTTTTTCGTAATAACGCTTGACCTAACCCTGGCCGCGCCGTACAACCCGCGCGCTCTCAATCAGAAAGCAAGATCGGGCCGAACCGGCCACTCCGCCATTGGGCAGGGTTGGTCAGCCTAACAGGTGTTCAGCCCGCCTTGGAACGGATTTGAGAACGGAATTCGGCCGTTTCCGGCAACCGACTGATGACGGACCGAACGGCTATAACTTTTGACCCAAAGCGGATCGATAAGGCGAGTTAGATATGAAGACCTATTCGATGAAGCCGGCGGAAGTCGACAAGAAGTGGTTCGTTGTCGACGCCGAAGGCATGGTGCTGGGACGCATGGCTGCCGAGATCGCCAAGATCCTGCGCGGCAAGCACAAGCCCGGTTATACGCCGCATGTCGATTGCGGCGACAATGTCATTGTCATCAATGCGGAGAAGGTGAAGCTCACCGGCCGTAAGCTGACCGACAAGCGCTTCTACTGGCACACCGGCTATCCGGGCGGCATCAAGAGCCGCACCGCCGGTGAGATCCTGACCGGCAAGCATCCGGAACGGGTTGTCCAGAAAGCGGTCGAGCGGATGGTTCCGCGCGGTCCCCTGGGCCGCCAGCAGATGAGCAACCTGCGCGTCTATGCCGGTACCGAGCATCCGCATGAAGCGCAGCAGCCCGCGGTCCTCGACCTGGCTTCCCGCAACAGCAAGAACGTCCGGAGCGCTTAATCATGGCCGATGAAAACCAGACGGTGAATGACCTGTCCCAGCTTGGCGAAGCCCTTCAGGGTGCCGGCGGGGCGGATGCGGTTGTCGCGGCTGCTGAAAGCAGCGCCCCGGCGGAGCCGCAGATCGACGAACATGGCCGTGCCTATGCGACCGGCAAGCGGAAGAACGCGGTCGCCCGCGTTTGGATCAAGCCGGGCTCTGGCCGCATGACCGTCAACGGCAAGGAAGTGGCCGACTATTTCGGTCGCCCGGTGCTGCAGATGATGGTTCGTCAGCCCTTCGAACGGGCCGAGCGTTCCGATCAGTACGATGTGATGTGCACGGTGACCGGCGGCGGGCTCAGCGGCCAGGCCGGTGCGGTTCGCCACGGCATCTCCAAGGCCCTGGTCAACTTCGAGCCGACCCTGCGTCCGGCGCTGAAGCAGGGCGGGTTCCTGACCCGCGACAGCCGTGTCGTCGAACGTAAGAAATACGGCCGCGCGAAAGCCCGCCGGAGCTTCCAGTTCTCGAAGCGTTAATCGCTCCCGGAACCAAGCGAATACGAGAAAGGCCCCGCCATTCGGCGGGGCTTTTTTTTCGGCTAATGCCCCAAATGCCTCTTCATGTGCTGGACATCGGCCGACATACGGGACCTTGTGAGCACCAAGGCTTCGAATAGCTAGACTTTATTGACGTTCTTGGCCGCGTGCATGCTCACTTTCAAGAGCAGTTTCGTCAGTTGTTGGCGCTCCCGATTGGTAAGTACGTCGAATATGAGCGCCTGACGGTCCAACGCGCGTGCGATCAAGATGTCGTAGAGTTTTCGCCCTTCCGATGTCAGCGATATCATCGAACGACGTTTGTCTTCCCGGTCCGCCGTGCGCTTTATGAGTTTCTTTTTCTCCAAACGTGTCAGGCCACGGCTAATGCTGTTCTTCGGCAACAAAGTCGATGCGTAAATGTCATACGGATAAACGGTTTCCTTGTGGGCCGCACAAAGAAGCGTGACGAATTCCGGACGCGTTATGTCGAACTCAGTCTCGAATTCCTGATAAAGGGGAAAGTTGAAACTGTTCGACGCATAAGACAAACGCCAGATTTCAAGAATTGCATTTTCGAAGAGGAGCTGAGTCCCCTCCGGCGGTTCGCCCTGCATCGATGTTTCTTCCTGCATCGTTTCCTGCACTTTCTAAGTTACGAAAATCTAGTTCCATATAGAACTTGATTTAATTCCATATGGAAGTATATTTCGGTTTCGACGAAGGGTAAACCGGCAATTGGATAGGTCGGGTTTATTCATCCAAAACAATAATATACGGCGATTGGCGCCAATTGAAGGAGGAAGCATGTTTGGTACCCATTTAAGGAAGATGACTTGCGCTGTAATCCTGGCCGGGTCGGTTTCCATGTTCAGCGTGTCTGCAGAGGCGGAAGCAGAGGAATTGCGGATGTTGTCCGGATTCCCGAACAACTTCATCTGGACCGTCGAGCACGCCAAGAAGTTCGTCGAGAAGGTTCAAACGGCAACGAACGGACAAATCTCAATAACCATGTCGGGCCCGGATACCGTTCCGACCTTCGAGCAATTTGAACCGGTTCAGGCCGGAGTGTTCGACCTATTGTTTACGCATCCCGCTTACCATTCCGGCACCACGGCGATCGGCCTTTCGATAGATGCGATCGCGGTCGATCCGCGAAAACGGCGTGAAACCGGAGTTTTCGATTATATCGACCGGCACTACCAGGGGCTGGGCATGAAACTGATCGCCGCGCCGTCAACCGGCAGCAAGGGGTTCCGCTACTATATGCGTGAGCCAATCAATCCCGAGAATAGTTTGAACGGCCTGAAGATCCGGGGAACCGTTTCCTATCATCCCATGATCAGGGCGCTTGGCGGGTCGCCGGTGAACATGCCGGGGGGCGAAGTATATTCGGCACTTCAGAAGGGAGTCGTCGACGGGGCCGCCTGGGCATTGACCGGCGCCAAGGACTTCAAATGGTATGAAGTCGCAGGCTATTTGGCTGAGCCGAAATTTGGCCAGGTTGGGACGATGATTTTCATGAACCTGGATTCCTGGGAAGCATTGAGCGACGAGGCGAAGAACGCGATTTCGAAGGCGGCATCCGAATTGGAGGTCGAGACGTTGGGCACGATGGATGAACTGGCTGCTGCCGAGTTGACCGCCCTTCAGGACCTGGGAATGAAGATGACTGAATTCTCAAAAAAGGATTCTGAACGGTTCGAGGAACTCTGGGCCAATGGTGTCTGGGAAGTCGCGGAAGAGAAGTCCGGCGCCGCCGCAGCGGAGTTGCGCGCGCTCGCGAAGTCTCACGGCATGACGAACTAGTTTATCAATCGATGAATCTAACCACGAACGGCGAAGGGCGCGGTCAACCTTTGAAATGGTTGGCCGTGCCGGTGCGGCTTCTCGATTCTCTCACGCGGTTCGGGCTGTATGTCAGTTCAGCCCTGATGTTGAGTGTCGCGGCTCTCGTCTCGACCGAAGTCGGCCTGCGCTATTTCTTCAACGCGCCGTCGCACTGGATTTACGACACGGTGAATTACCTGTTCTGCGCGATCATCTTCCTTGCGGTGCCCGAATTGACGCGCATGAAGGGTCATATCGCGATCACCGTGGTCCTGGAAACCGTGGGGCCGGAGACGAGCAGACGGTTGCAGGCCGTCATTACTCTCATAGCGGCTGCTGTCTGCGGCGTTGCATCCTACATGGCGGGTGTTGAGGCGAGTAAGCAATTCATGCGCGGGATTCTCACGCTCGGCACATTCGCCGTCCCGAAATGGTGGATAACGGCGTTCATCGTCTACGGGTTGGCGTTGTCTTCGTTGCAATTTCTCAAGCTGTTTTTGATGCCGCAACAAATATTGGAAAGTGATGGTGCCTGATGGAATGGTGGCTGACACTAACGATCGCGCTGTCCTTTCTTTTCCTGCTGTTGTTCATCGGCGTTCCCGTCTTCGTTTCGTTTCTCGTGATCAACGTAGTCGGTGTTTTCGCGATGTTCGGGCCGCGCGGATTTGGACTCTTCGCGAATAGTATTTTTGAAACTGCAACATCCCCTAGTCTCATTACGATTCCGCTTTTCGTTCTGATGGGCGAGCTTCTCTTCCATTCTGGCACCGTCGATGTCCTTTTTCAGTCGGTGGACAAGCTCATCGGAAGGGTAAAGGGGCGCCTTTACATTCTCGTCGTGGCTCTTTCGACCGTATTCGGCGCCCTGTCCGGGTCGGCTGTCGCCGTGGCCGCGATGTTGGGTCGCTCGGTACTGCCGCGCATGGTTTCGCACGGCTATGACGAAAAGCTTGCCGTCTCGACGATCCTGGGCGGGGCGAGTCTGGCGCCGATCATTCCGCCGAGTCTGCTCGTCGTGATCGTCGGGTCATTGGTCAAGGACGTCTCGATATCGGGGCTGCTGGTGGCAGGTATCTTGCCAGGATTGTTGTTCGCCGGACTGCTTCTGGCCTTCGTTTCCTGGCGCGTGTTCCGGACGCCCGGCCTCGTTCCGGTACAGGAAGAGGAGGCGCGGGTCACATGGGCGGAAAAGATCTGGGCTCTGCTGAAGATGGGGCCATTCGGCATCATCATTTTTATGGTGATGGGGCTGATCATGCTGGGTGTTGCAACACCGTCCGAAGCGGCGGCGACCGGGGTCCTGGGTGCCTTGATGACCGCCGCGTTTTATCGCCGGCTGAGTTTTCGAATGATTTGGCGGGCCACACTCTCCGCCGTCGGGATCAGTGCGATGATCCTGGTGATCATCGCGTCATCCAAACTGTTCAGTCAGTTGCTGTCGTTCACCGGCGCCACCGGCGGATTGATCGAGGCGGTAACCGCCGCTGACCTGCCGCACTGGCTGATGTTCCTGGCCCTGATGGCGGTTCCGTTCTTTCTGTGCATGTTCATCGACCAATTTGCCTTCATGCTTTTGGCGATACCGCTCTACGAACCGATCCTTGGTGTTTACGGGTACGAGCCGACCTGGTTCTGGATGATATTTCTGATCAATCTGACCGTTGGCAGTTTGACGCCCCCATTCGGCTATACGTTGTTCGCGATGAAAGGGGCATCGGACGGTATGAGCATGCAGACCGTGTTTCGCAGTGCATGGCCGGTTGTGGGTATATTCCTGGCCGGCATGACGATCCTGGCGTTCGCGCCCGATATCGTGACCTGGCTGCCATCCCAGTTCTGAAGTTTTTCTAAGGGTTTGAACGTTTTGCAAAACAACAATGCCGTCATGGGCTCGAACGCAGTTGTTAGAGTTCGTCACAATATCGAAAGCAGCAATCAGAAGGGATTGCGGCTGAACCTCGTGGAGAAACGCATTGCAGGGAAAGGAGCCGAGGAAAACCCGCCGGTTCTTTGCGTCCATGGGGCGACGCTTGCCGGGTATATCTGGGATATTCCGATTCCGGGAATGTCATTTCTGGATCACTTCGCAGAAGCGGGACATCGATCCTATGCCCTCGATATCCGTGGCTATGCCGGATCGGCCTGCGAAGCCGTGCTGGCCGAACCAGGTCGGGAGAACGCGCCCTATGCGCGGGCGCGGGAAGCTATCTTGGATATCGATGACGCAGTGGAGTTCATTCGCGAGCAAACCTGTCACGAAACGGTTTACCTGGTTGGGTCTTCTTGGGGAACGGTGACCACAGCGATGTACTGCACCGGAGCGGGGCGCAGGAAAGTGGATCGATTGGTCCTGGCCGCACCGCTGTACTCCGCGCGAAACGAAGCGTGGCTGGAGATGATCCGGGATCCTGGGGACCACGCGAGGCCTAATCCGGACCTGGGGCCGTATCGCCGCGTTTCCAAACGTGAGGTCGAAGAGCGATGGGATGCTGAGATACCGGGTCCGGACAAGACCATATGGCGGGATCCGGCGGTGTTTGACGCCTTGATGAAGGATGCGGTCGCCGAAGGCCTGCCCGGAACCGAGCCAGAACGGGATATCTTTTGCGCGCCCAATGGAACCTTGATCGATTTGTTCGATGTCTTCAGTGAACGCCCTCTCTACGACCCACGCGAATTGAACCTGCCGGTTCTGTTGATCAGGGGAGATGCCGATCCGACATCGACCCACGCGGATGCATCCAATTTGTTCAACCAGATTGCGTCGCCGATCAAACGCTACACGGTTATCGGCAATGGGGCGCATTTCCTGGTAGCGGAAGCGAACAATTGGCAAATGTTTCATGAGATCGGCTGCTTTTTCAGGTTCCGGGCTTGAATGAAGTTTCAAGCGGTGACCTGCCGGTCGGTTGTTCGCGCGAGACGCTATCACGCCGGTGATAATCGTAGACGGGAAGGGAATTGATGATCGCCGCAGCGTTTTCTTTTACTGTCTCTCCGTCGATCGAACAGGTCCGGGGGCCCATTTATCAAATGGTTAAAGGGCATAATCGACTTGCGCCCGGAACCCGGCTGAACTACGAATTCAGTTCCTTTTCAAGAGAGAGCTTTTAGCCGGATCGCCGAAAGCTACTGCGGCCCGGCGGCAATGCTATCTGGAACACCAAAAATCGCCGGGGACCGCCATGAGCCTGTATTCCGAATATCTGCAAGAAATCGAGAGCCGCAAAGCTCAAGACCTGCACGCCAAACCGATCGAGGACGGCGCTCTCCTGGAAGAGATCATCGGCCATGTCCTGGACGCGGGCTCCGATCATCACGACGACTGTGTCAACTTCCTGATCTACAATACGCTTCCCGGCACGACCAGCGCCGCCGGCGTGAAAGCCGATTTCCTCAAGAAGGTCATTCTGGGTGAGGTATCGGTCAAGGAAATCACCCCTGCTTTCGCTTTTGAACTCTTGTCGCACATGAAGGGCGGTCCGTCGGTCGAGGTGCTTCTCGACCTCGCCCTGGGTGATGACGCCGCGATTGCCAAGCAGGCGGCCGACGTTTTGAAGACGCAGGTCTTCCTGTACGAGGCGGATACGGACCGGCTGGCGGCTGCCTACAAGGCGGGCAACGCCACTGCCAAAGACATCCTTGAAAGCTATGCAAAGGCGGAATTCTTCACGAAACTCCCCGAGGTCGAAGACGAGATCAAGGTCGTCACCTATATCGCCGCGGAAGGGGATATCTCCACCGACCTGATGTCGCCGGGCAACCAAGCCCATTCCCGCGCCGACCGCGAGCTGCACGGCAAATGCTTCATCTCCGAACCCGCGCAGAAGGAAATCCGTGCGCTGCAGGCGCAGCATCCCGACAAGCGGGTGATGCTGATCGCCGAAAAAGGCACGATGGGTGTCGGTTCGTCCCGCATGTCCGGCGTCAATAACTGCGCCTTGTGGACCGGGAAGCAGGCGAGCCCCTATGTGCCTTTCGTGAACATTGCCCCCATCGTCGCTGGCACGAACGGCATCTCGCCGATCTTCCTGACGACGGTCGGCGTCACCGGCGGTATCGGGATCGACCTGAAGAACTGGGTCAAGAAACAGGGCCCGGACGGCAAGCCGATCCTGAACAACGACGGCAGCCCGATCCTTGAGGAAAAGTATTCCGTCGCGACGGGCACCGTCATGAAGATCGACGTGAAGGGCAAGAAGCTCTGCAGCGAAGACGGCAGCGAGGAATTCGCCGATATCGCCGCTTCCTTCACGCCGCAGAAGGTCGAGTTCATGAAGGCCGGCGGATCCTATGCGATCGAATTCGGCAAGAAACTTCAGAACGTTGCCGCCGCGACACTGGGCAAGGAAGCCAAGTCGCCCTATGCGCCCTCGAAGGAACTTTCCCACACGGGGCAGGGCCTGACGGCGGTCGAGAAGATCTTCAACAACAATGCCGTGGGCGTGGCCGAAGGCACGGTTCTGCATGCGGGTTCGGATGTCCGCGTGAAGGTGAACATCGTCGGCTCTCAGGATACGACCGGTCCGATGACGGTTCAGGAACTGGAAGCCATGGCCGCGACGGTAATCTCGCCGTCGGTCGACGGCGCCTATCAGTCCGGTTGCCACACCGCGTCGGTCTGGGACAAGAAGGCACAGGCAAACACGCCCAAGCTGATGGCCTTCATGAACAAGTTCGGTCTGATCACGGCCCGCGACCCCAAGGGCGTCTATCACTCGATGACGGACGTGATCCATAAGGTCCTGAACGACCTGACGGTCGACGACAGGTGGATCATCATCGGCGGTGATTCCCATACGCGCATGTCCAAGGGTGTGGCCTTCGGCGCCGATTCCGGGACGGTCGCGCTTGCCCTTGCGACGGGCGAAGCAACCATGCCGATCCCTGAATCCGTGAAGGTCACCTTCAAGGGCAAGATGGGCGATCACATGGACTTCCGCGACGTGGTCCATGCGACGCAGGCGCAGATGCTGCATCAGTTCGGTGAGAACGTCTTCCAGGGCCGGATCATCGAAGTGCATATCGGCACGCTGCTCGCCGACCAGGCCTTCACTTTCACCGACTGGACCGCGGAGATGAAGGCCAAGGCCTCGATCTGTATTTCCAATGACGAGACCTTGATCGAGTCCCTGGAAATCGCGAAGCACCGCATTCAGGTCATGATCGACAAGGGCATGGACAATGACGCCCAGATGCTGAAAGGCCTGATCGCCAAGGCGGACAAGCGCATTGCGGAAATCAAATCCGGCGAGGTGCCGGCCCTCAAGCCGGATGACAACGCGAAGTATTTCGCGGAAGTCGTTGTGGACCTGGATGAGATCGACGAACCGATGATCGCCGATCCGGACGTTCAGAATATCGACGCCTCCAAGCGCTACACGCACGATACGATCCGCCCGATTTCCTACTATGAGGCGAAGAAGAAGGTCGATCTCGGCTTTGTCGGGTCCTGCATGGTTCACAAGGGGGACATGAACATCATCGCGCAGATGTTCAGAAACCTGGAACAGCAGAACGGCAAGGTCGAATTCAAGGCCCCGCTGGTTGTCGCGCCGCCGACCTACAACATCGTCGATGAATTGAAGGAAGAGGGCGACTGGGAGATCCTGCAGAAATACGCAGGCTTTGAATTCGACGACAGCGCACCGAAGAGCGCCGCACGCACCAAATACGACAATATTCTGTATCTGGAGCGGCCCGGCTGTAACCTTTGCATGGGCAACCAGGAAAAGGCGGAGAAGGGCGACACGGTCATGGCGACCTCCACGCGTCTGTTCCAAGGGCGGGTGGTTGAAGACTCGGACGAGAAGAAGGGCGAGTCTCTCCTGGCTTCCACCCCGGTCGTCGTGCTCTCGACCATCCTCGGTCGGACGCCGACCTTGGACGAATACAAGAACGCCGTGAAAGGCATCAACCTGACCAAGTTCTCCCCGCCGCACGGGCAAATGGCGGGGCGGGCCTAGTTCCGCGAAATGAGCGCCGCTCGTTCCATTTAATTGGAGTGGAACAAACCGGCCGAATGACAAGGCCTCGCCGGTCGGCGGGGCCTTTTCTTCAAGTACGGATGGCGGTCGCCGAATTCAATTGCTGCCGCATGTCGTCCGGCAGATGCAGGGCATCCGCCAGGCGCTCGAGATACCGGCGTTCTTCAGGGGTATCGATATCGACGGCCAGAGCGGAGGCCGTGTAGATTTCCGCGGCCTGTTCAAGCCCGCCCGAAAGGCGGGCAATTGCGATCGGATCGCTGGGGGCGTTCAATTGGTCGACGAGGAAGCGCTGCTCCTCGGCCCCGATTTGCAAGGCCTGGATCTGACCTTCTATCCGCGCACGCTCCTCCGCATCGATATGGCCGTCAGCCTTCGCCGCGCTGATCATCGCCCGTATCAGGATCAATCGAATATCCTTGTCTGAGGAGGACGATTGCTGGTTCGCGAGGTCGAAAATGCTGCCTGATGGCGGGGGTGGGATGCTGGCGGAGTCCGCAGTCTGGGTATTGGCCGGCTGTATTGCCTGCGCAGGTGCCGTGCCCTCCTTGTGATCGCGCCAGGCCTTGTAGGCAAGCCCGCCGATTGCCGCCATGCCGCCGTAGGTGAGCGCCTTGCCGCCCAGCTTTCGCGCCTTCTTGTTGCTGAGCAGCAGGGCGGCCAGACCGCCCGCCGCCGCGCCGCCGAGGAGTCCCGACGGCATGCCCGTGGACCGTGCGCCCTGAACCGCCTTGTCGATCCCTGCACCAGCAGACCCCATCACGCCGTTCAGAATAGCGTTCACGTCCATATCGTTCTGATCCTCCAATTGTTTCGTTCTGTAGGCACCGCGCACGGCGACAACCGTGTTTCAGATATGAACGATTTCGATGATTTCCAGAGGCGGTCCGGCAGGGCCGAAAACGTCCGGCCAATGCAGCGGAATGCTCGCGATGGCTAAAAGCCACAAAAATAGGAAAGAAACCTACCAATCCAATGCGGCCGATCGCACGTAGTTTTTGCGGGGATGGGGGATCGACCAAAACTCGGTTCAAGCTACAGGAGTTACAAAGTGATCTTTTCCAACGCCAAGAGAATCTTCGCTGCAATGGCCGTCGCGCTGGGTCTGGGCTTATCGTCTCAGATCGCAATCGCGGACCAGAATGCCGGAAAGGCCGATATCGTTGATACAGCCGTCGAGGCGGGCGCGTTCCAGACCTTGGTTGCCGCCGTAAAAGCAGCAGGTCTTGTTGATACGCTGAAAGGTGAGGGGCCTTTCACGGTCTTCGCGCCGACCGATGATGCTTTTGCGAAGCTGCCGGCCGGAACGGTTGAGGATCTTCTGAAGCCCGAAAACAAGGACCAGTTGGTTGCCGTGCTGACCTATCACGTCGTCCCGGGCAAGGTAATGTCTTCGGATATCGCCGGTAAGAAACTCGCCGCCGAGACAGTGCAGGGCGGCAAGGTCGCGATTGACGCAACGAGTGGCGTCACCGTTGACCAGGCCTCCGTCGTTACGGCCGATATCGAAACCAGTAACGGTGTCATTCACGTCATCGATTCCGTGATCCTTCCGAAGTAAGAAGAGTACGGATCATTGGTTGAAGGGCGGCGTTTATTCGCCGCCCTTTTCCTTCCGCGGTCCCAGCCTTTGCCAGCCTTTGTATGTCAGTGTCCGTTGAGCGCAGCCGCCAGGGTCTGGGCCATCAACACGGTCAATGCGGCGCATTTCTGATCGTCCATGGCGTCGGGATGCGGCGGGGCGAAGCGGCCAAGGTCATTGTCGAAATATAGTCCGGATGCTTCGGCGAAATCATCGGAGACCACGGCCCGATGGAGAATATTCGCCCCGATCGAGATGTCTTTCCCGTCGGTGCCGAACCCTTGTTTGACCATCTTGGTGCCCAGCAGCGAACCGGGATTGACGGCCACGATCACCGGACCGTTGCTACCCAAGCCCTTCGCCATTGCGCGGGACCACATGGTCAAACCGAGCTTGCTTTGTGCGTAAGCGGCGAAATCGTCCGACACATGTATTCGCCCGGTCAGTGCATCCGGATCGACCGGCGCTTGAGCGGCAGAGGACAGATTGATCACACGTCCCCCGTCATCCATCAGCGGCAGCAGGCGCTTGGTCAACAGATAGGGGGCCAGGGTGTTGACCACGAAACGACTGTCCAAACCGTGCTTGGTGATCGGCGACCGGGTCTTGAAGATCCCGGCATTGTTGATCAGCGCATCGATCTTCCCGTGTCGGGCGGAAACGTCGCGCGCCAATGCTTCGACCTCGGCCAGGTCTGACAGATCCGCGACCATGGCCTCGATCTCCCCACCGTTCGGATGGGCGGCCAGTTCGGCTTCGACCTCGGCGAGTTTCGACGCGCTCCGGCCATGCAGCAGAACGTGATGGCCGTCGGCCACAAGGATCTTCGCCAGTTCCAAGCCGATCCCGTCGGTTGCCCCGGTCAAGAGAACTGTTTTTGTCATGTCTTCCTATCCTTCGATCGCGGAGGTGTGCGTGTCGTCGGGGCGCATTTCATCCGTGCCGACGACACCGGTGCATAAGATTTAATTTTCTTCTGTTTTCGGTTAAATGAGGGATCAAGGAATACATAATTCGGGATTGTGGAATAATGGGGTTGGATATCGAGAGCATCCGGCTGTTCGTGCTGGCGGCGGACCTGCTCAATATCAGCGCCGCGGGCCGGCAACTCGGCATGGCGCCCGCGGTGGCGAGCACGCGGCTGGCGCGGTTGGAGAACCAGCTCGGCGCCGACCTGCTGCATCGCTCGACCAGAAAGGTGTCGCTTTCCCTGGAAGGGGCGGAATTCCTTCCCTATGCCCGGGAGATCCTGGCCCAGGAAGACGCCGCGCTTGCCGCTTTGGGGCACGGTCAGGCCGAAGTGACCGGCAGATTACGCTTTGCCTGTTCGAGCACATTCGCTCAACTCTATATCGCGCCCATTCTGCCTGAATTTCTCGATCGGTACCCAGGTCTCAGCCTCGACCTGAAATTGTCGGATACGCAAATGGACCTGATCGAAGGGGCCTGCGACCTGGCGCTGCGTAACTATCCGATTGAGGAATCCAGCCTGCGGGCGCGCAAGATTGCCGATGACAAGCGCATACTGTGTGCTTCCCCAGACTATCTGACGCGGCATGGAACGCCGCAAAGTCCCGACGACCTTGCCGGACATAAATTGCTGTTCTTCCGTAGCGACACACGCCGTAACCTGATTGCATCGGGAGATTTGCCGACAGGAACCTATCCGCCGGCGGGGGCGCGCCACCGCGTCACATGTGACGACGGTGCCAGCATGAGGATCGCGACGCTTGCGGGGACGGGGATTTCGGTCAATTCACTGTGGAGTGTCTATAGAGAACTTGCGGAGGGCAGTTTGATCAGGGTTCTCCCCGAATACGAGGTGGAGGACCGATCCGCGATCTGGCTGGTCTATCCGCGGGCAAACGTCCTGACCGCCAAGGTCCGGGTATTCATCGATTTCATTTTGGAGAAACTGGGCAATCCGCCGGTTTGGGAACAATAGGCGCGCAGTGAAGTCGACTTCTGCTCATTATATTGAAAAAGCGAAAACTGAACTCAGAACAACAGAGTTTATGTTCTGAATCCGGATTTTATCTTGAGGGCATATCAAACACCCTTCGGGAGAAATCCAGTGCAAGTAATGATCCTAGACGAATATGGCGACAACACTGAATTCAAGCCGGCCGATTTGGACAAGCCGGCCGTTAAACCGGGCCATGTCCTGGTGCGCATCGCGGCAACCAGTGTGAACACGGTCGATACAATGATCCAGAGGATGGGCAAGGATCTGCCCCTGTCGCCGGACCTGCCGGCGGTGCTGGGCATGGACTTTGCCGGCACGATCGAAGAAGTCGGCGACGGCGTTGTCGATTTTGCGCCGGGCGATGAAGTTTATGGCTGCGCCGGTGGGTTGGCGGACCTGCAGGGCACGCTCGCGGAATACATGGTCGCCGATGCGCGGCTTGTCGCCCATAAGCCGAAGTCGCTCTCCATGCGCGAAGCCGCGGCTTTGCCGCTGGTCGCCATCACCGCCTATGAAGGGTTGGCCCGGGCGAATGTCCAGCCGGGTCAGAAGGTTCTGGTCCATGGCGGCGCCGGCGGTGTCGGGCACGTGGCCGTTCAACTGGCCAAGCAATTCGGGGCGGATGTCTATTCGACCGGGACGGGTGCCGAGAAGATCGACATCATCGAAGGGTATGGCGCGAAGGCGATCGACTACCGCAGCGAACCGGTCGAGGAGTATGTGGCCAAACATACTGGCGGCGCGGGCTTCGACGTGGTCTTCGACACGATCGGCGGCGCGCATATGACCACCTCCTTCGAGGCGGCCGCGCTCAACGGCCAAGTCAGCAGCACGGTTTCCCTGGTCGAACTGGACTTGTCCCTGGCCCATTTCAAAGGTCTGTCCCTGCATGTCGTGTTCATGCTGATCCCGATGCTGCATGATTATAAGCGCGAAGAACACGGTGCCATTTTGGCCTGTTTGAGCGAAATCGTGGATGCAGGCGGATTGCGCCCCCTGCTGGATACGCCCCGCTACACCCTGGGCGAAGTCGGCAGGGCCTATGATCGTCTCGCCAGTGGCCAGGCGATCGGCAAAGTGGTGGTCGAGCTCTGATACGGACGCTGCCGACAGTGATCTCTCAATTCAGATAGAACAGGATAGGGACCCCGCCCGGGATTGTGTTCCGGGGCGGGGCCTTTTCTTGCGTGCGGACCGCTCCATATTGTCCTCAGGATCGTTGAACGAAAGGGAAGCGCCATGCGCCGTATCGCTGCTTTGTTCATTCTTGCTGCTGTTGCCGTCATGCCCGTCGGCACGGCGCTGGCCCATCACGGATGGTCCTGGACGACGGGCGGAAACATCGAACTGACGGGCATCATCAAGACTGCGAAACTGGGCATGCCGCACGGTGTGCTGACGGTGGATGCGGACGGAGAGATCTGGACCGTGGAAGTGGGGCAGCCCTGGCGGAACGAGCGGGCCGGGTTGACGCCGGAGAAACTGTCGCCGGGTGTGGAACTGACCATCGTCGGCGAACCCTCGGCCAATGTTGACGACAAGCTGATGAAGGCGGAACGGATCTATATCGAGGGCAAGGAACATGTCCTCTATTCCAACCGCAACTGACGGACGGCAGGGCGATGGAGCCCTTGCTTTCGGCGCTTGAGGCCCTGCCGCCGGTCGAAGCCCTTCGCTTCTCGCGCTGGAGTTATGCGGCGGTCAATACGGGGCATATCCTGGGGATCGCCTTGCTGGTCGGCGGTACCCTGCCGCTTTCCCTGCGCTTGCTGGGGTTCTGGCCCGGTATCGGGCGGGACGGCATCATCCGCATATTGACGGTCTCCGCCGGTGTCGGGCTGGTGCTCGCCGCGGCGACCGGCTTCCTGCTCTTCGCGACCCGGGCAACGGAATATGCCGGGCATCCGCTTTTCCCGATCAAGCTGATTTTCGTGTTCGCGGGTGCGGCCTCGGCCCTGCACAGCCACTGGCGTTATGGTTGGGGATTGCAACGCGCCTCAGAGGGCGCCTTGCGCCGCGCAGGTATGATCTCCTGCGTCGCTTGGCTCGTAGCACTTGTCATGGGAAGGCTGATCGCGTTCGTCGGCGCCTGACCCAAAGCTCCTCTCAACCGCCCGGTCAGGCCGATGTCCAAGACGCTCATTCTCATCCTCGGCGATCAAGTGAGCGCCGGGATATCTTCTTTACGTGCCGCGCCGCCCGCAGATGCGGTCGTTCTGATGGCGGAGGTTGGCGCGGAAGCGACCTATGTGAAGCACCACAAGAAGAAAATCGCGTTGATCTTTTCCGCCATGCGGCACTTCGCGGAGGATCTTCGCGCGCAAGGATGGACCGTCGATTACGTTGCCTTGGACGACCCGGACAATACGGGCAGTCTGCGGTCGGAAGTGCGGCGCGCCCTGGACCGTCATGCTTGCGACCGTATCGCCGTCACGGAACCCGGTGAATGGCGTTTGCGGACGGATATGACCACCTGGTCGGACTCGATGGCGGTGCCGGTGGATATCCGCGAAGACGACCGTTTCATTGCCGGCCATGCGGAATTTGATGCCTGGGCGGAAGGCCGCAAACAACTGCGGATGGAGTATTTTTACCGTGAGATGCGCCGAAAGACCGGTTTGCTGATGACGGCGGACGGCGAACCCGAGGGCGGGCGCTGGAACTTCGACGCGGAAAATCGCAAACCCGCGAAAGCGGATCTATTCATGCCGAGGCCGTCGGGGTTCGAACCCGACACGATCACCCAATCCGTCCTGGCCCTGGTACAGGATCGTTTTCCCGACCATTTCGGGGACCTCGTGCCGTTCTGGTTTCCGGTCACCGCGGCACAGGCCGAGGAGGCGTTGGATTCCTTCATCGACAAGGCGCTGCCGTATTTCGGGGACTATCAGGACGCCATGTTGACGGAGGAAAAGTTCCTGTACCATTCGGTGTTGTCGCCGGCGATCAATATCGGGTTGCTCGATCCGCTTGATGTCTGCCGCCGGGCGGAAGCCGCGTACAAGGACGGAAAGGCGCCCTTGAACGCGGTCGAGGGCTTCATCCGGCAAATCATCGGCTGGCGCGAATTCATCCGCGGTATTTATTGGTGGGCGGGAGCCGATTATGTGGAGGGGAACGCGCTTGGCGCGAGACGGGACCTGCCATGGTTCTACTGGTCGGGCGACACCGAGATGAACTGTATCAGGGAAACGGTAAAGCAGACGCGCGAAGAGGCCTATGCCCATCATATTCAGCGCTTGATGGTAACGGGGACGTTTGCCCTGCTGGCCGGGGTGGATCCGCGCCAGATCCATGAATGGTACCTGTCGGTCTATGCGGATGCCTTCGAATGGGTGGAACTGCCGAATACGCTGGGGATGAGTCAGTTCGCCGATGGCGGCTTGGTTGCCTCGAAGCCGTATGCGGCCTCCGGCGCCTATATCGACAAGATGTCGGATTATTGCGGCCATTGCCGCTTCGATGTGAAAAGGAAGAACGGGGAGGGAGCTTGTCCCTTCAATTTCCTGTACTGGGACTTCATTGCCCGGAACGAGGAAAAGCTGAAGGGCAATCCGCGCCTGGGGCCCGTTTATCGGACCTGGCACAGGATGAAGCAGGAAACGCGGGACGCGCACCGTTCAAGCGCGGCGCGCTTCCTGGACTCGCTTTCTTGATCGTCGGCACCGTTCGGAACAATAGATCACCGCGTCCCAGTCCTTCCGCCATTTCTTGCGCCAGGAAAAAGGACGGGAACAGACCGGACATGTCTTTTCCGGCATCTCCGCTTTAGAGCCCCGTCTGGTTCGGTCCGTCATTGGGGCGCTTCCCCGAACAAGGCCATTTGATCCGACGATGTACGGCGCTTTCGGCGCCCCTTGCGGCTGCCGTGCCGTCGCTGAATCTCATTCGCGGTCGCCCGATAAGCGTCGCCTTTGCGCAGCGCCCAGATCGCCTGCCGCGCCTGTTTGGCGGCGTCGAGATGCATGACGATCGGCTGCGGATAGATCTCCCACAAACGTTCCGGCGCGTCGGTCCAATTCCAGGGTTCATGGATGAAACGGTCGGGAATGTCCGCAAGTTCCGGGACCCAGCGGCGAATAAAAACACCGTCGGGATCCTGATCCAGTCCCTGTTTGATGGGGTTGTATATCCGGGGCAGGTTGATGCCTGTCGTTCCGGACTGCATCTGTACCTGCGGCCAATGAATACCGGGTTCGTAATCCGTGAAGAGCCGCGCAAGGTGTTCGCCCGGTTTCCGCCAATCCATCCAGAGGTGATAGCTTGCGACCGCCATCAACATTGCCCGCATGCGGAAGTTGATCCAGCCGGTCGCGATCAGCATGCGCATGCAGGCATCCACGAAAGGCCAACCCGTCTCGCCGTTCGCCCAACGCCTTAGTCTTTCCCCATCGTCGCCCCGCAGGTCGTCATAGGCGTTATGCAGGTTTTTCCATTCCATGTCCGGCTGATCTTCAAGCTTCTGCATGAAATGACAGTGCCAGTGCAGCCTCGCCTGGAAGGAGGAAAGGCTTTGTCGCCAGTTCTTCGACGTTTCTGCCCCCGCGTCGGCATGGCCCGCGCGGGCCGACGCGGTTGCCTGACTGATCTCACGCATGGACAGCGTCCCGTGGGCCAGGTGTGGGGAGAGCCGGGAACAGGCCGTTTCCGCGCTGCGCGGTGAGGACATACTAAAGCGGTAGGATCTGCCGCGTTCGGCCAGAAAACTCTCCAATCTTTCCAGTCCTCTGCTTCGGCCACCCCGTTGTCTTCCCGGACAGGGATCATCCGGTATATCCAAGTCCCTGGATACGGGCACGGGGCCGGGGTCGATATCGGGGATCGACGGCAGGCGGCCCGGCGGCGGTGTGAGCGGTTCCGCCATCATTTGGTCCCATCGACGTGACCAGCCGTTGCGTTCCCCAAGCCGCCGGACGACACCGTTCTGCGAGAACTCGGTCCAGGGAACACCATGTAGCCTGCACCAGGCGGCGACACGCCGATCGCGCTGAAAGGTCCAGTCGTTGCCGGTTTCCTCATGCGACCAGAGGCCGCCGATGTCATGGCTGCGATGGAGTTGCTCGAGTACATCCAAGACATCGCCCCGCCTCACGACCAGGGGCTGCCCGAGTGCGGAGAGGTCCTGGCGCAATTCGCTGAGGCTGTCGGCCACGAAACCCCATTGTCGGGCGGATGCGTCGGGGCTGGCCCAGTAACCCGGTTCGGCGCAATAGAGCGGCAGTACCGGGCCATGGACGGCCGCCGCCGCGAGGGGGGCATGATCCGCAATGCGAAGGTCTCGTTTGTACCAGACTATCTGTAGGGCGGGTTTTGACATGAAGAAGGTACGGCGCGGCCGGGGCGGCGGATTAGCGATGTTCGTCCCCCTCAACTCGACGGCGAATTTCAGGGGGCCTTGTATTTCCGCGCAAAGCGCTTATGTCTTCTGGAACGTTTAGACGTCGCTGCAGTACTCATGCTTCCGGCCCAGGCGGCCGGTCACGTTTCCTCTCCGACAATCAAGCGCTACCCAGGTCTGCCGCATGCGGCGGCGGATCGTAATCTATGTCGTGAAAGGAAAAGTCATGACCAAAGGCACTGTTAAATGGTTCAACCCGACCAAGGGTTTCGGCTTCATTCAACCGGAAGACGGTTCCAAGGACGCTTTCGTCCACATCAGCGCGGTTGAGCGCGCCGGTCTCTCCGGCCTGTCCGACGGGCAGAAGATTTCCTACGAACTCGTTGCCGGCCGTGACGGAAAGATGTCCGCCGAGAACCTGCAGGTCGTAGGCTGATTTACACCTTTCGGTTTCGATAGGTGAAAACGGGATAGGCGGTCGGTGACCGCCTATTTCCGACAGCGCCGCAGAAGGATGCGGCCTGAAGAACTCAAGTTCATAAAAAGAAGAAAGTAATGTCTGTAGAATCCAATTTTCTGATCAAGTTCGGCCTTCACCATTTCGTTTCTCATGCGAAGGGTGATGGCACCAGCCGGTTCGTTGTCGATGGCAGCGAAGGACCGGCAATGATTGCGCATGCCAAATACCTCATCGAAGAGATGTATGGCGCGCCGTCGGTTGTCAGCGTGCGGTAAACACCCGCTACAATCGAGCGTTCTTGAACGGCCCCACGGAAACCCGCGGGGCCGTATTCGTTTCTGATGTCTGCGAAAAATGGCTTATCCGCCTATACGCCGAAGGAATGAGGGGGTATTTTGCTACCGTTCGTTAGTAATCTCCAGTAGCTGATGCCGGCACGCCTGTGTCGGACCGATCGGAATTGTCGGCTTCCCCTATCGTCTGCACAGGAACGTCACATGAGTATCGCCTTCAAACTACCGATGCTGGTAGCGGCTTGCGCCACTGCAAGTGCGTTGGCTGTTGGAATTGGAGCCTACAAACAGTCGGCGGATGCATTGCGAGAGGCGGCGGCAGGGAAACTGGTGTCGATCAGCGAGTCGCGATCATACGCATTTTCAACCTATTTGAAGGGGATCGAGGAGGATGCGGCTCTGATCGCCCAGAGCCCCATCGTGCGCGAGTCGCTGAAGGATTTGACGGCGGCTTACACGGGGCTTGGGATTTCCAATGAGAGGTCCGCGTCGCTTTTGCGGCAGGTTTACGCCGCGGACAATCCGGATGGAAATGTGGAAGACCCGGAAGGGCTTTTGGAGAATGTCGCCGCATACAAGCGCGCTCATGATCACTACCATCACTGGCTGAAACTGATTCATGAGTTGAAAGGCTACTACGATGTTTTCCTGATCAGTCCGCGAGGTGACGTCGTTTACACGTCGCAGAAGAATACCGAATTCGGCACGAACCTAATAGACGGTCCGTGGAAGGGCTCGGCGCTCGCAAAGACGATTTCGGGTGCGTTGGAAAGCCCGCCGGACATCCGCGCGCAGTTCACCGATTTCCAGCCGTACGAACCGATCGGAGGAGCGCCGGCCAGCTTTCTCTCGGAACCCGTTTATTTGAACGGCAAATTCGTGGGCGTGATTGCCTTGCAAATGCCGGTGCACCGTCTGAACGAAATCATGCAGGTGACCGCCGGCATGGGGGAAACGGGCGAGACCTACGTCGTCGGCTCCGATCGCTTGATGCGAACAGATTCCCGTTTCGACGAAGACTCGTCGATCCTCAGCGTTTCCGTCAATACGACCCCATCGGAGCGCGCCTTGGCGGGAGAATCCGGGGTCATGTTCGCCTATGACTATGACGGGGTCGACGTGTTGTCAGCCTTCTCTCCCTTTACCTTCAGGAACGCGCGCTGGGCATTGTTGTCCGAAGTCGAAGCCTCCGAAATTCTGAAGCCCGTCGAGGACTTGCGGAATATGACGATGAAGATCGTCTTTGCGACGATGGTTGTCGTTGCCGCGATCGGTCTGGTCGCCGCGCGATCCGTTACCAAGCCCTTGTCCAGGTTGCGGAACTCATTCGCCGATTTCGGCGTAACCCACCGTATCGACGGGCCTGTGCCGGGGACGGGGCGAAGAGACGAATTGGGGGACATTGCGCGGGGATTTTCCGCTGTCGCCAAAGAACTTGCCAAATTCATTGCCGCACAGAAGGACGAGACAGCGCGTCTGGATGCGATGGTCCGGGATCGGACACAGGACCTGGAACAAACCCAGGTGAAGCTGAGACGATTGGTTGAGCGCGGGATCGCCTTGAGCGGGGAACTCTCCGAGGTGCGCCTGATGGATGCGATCCTTGAGGGAGCGAAGGAACTGGCGCAAGCGGAAGGGGCGACACTTTACATTCTGAAGGATGACGCCCTGCATTTCGAGAACCTGAAAAACGATGTTTTGGGCCTTTCCATTGGCGGAGTGGGCGGGGCTCCGGTCACGCAGGCGCCGGTTCCCTTATGGGATCCGGAAACCGAGGAGCCCAACTATTCGAATGTAGCGAGCTATTGCGCGTTGATCGGCGAGACGGTGACGATCGATGATGCCTACGACGACGACAGGTTCGATTTTTCCGGTACGAAACGGATCGATGCGGCAAATGGATATCATTCCGCCTCGTTCCTGACCGTGCCGCTTAAACCGCGCGGCAAGAATGTGATCGGCGTCCTGCAGCTCATAAACGCCCGCCACCCGCAAACGGGAGAGGTAGGTCCGTTCGATGCGGAAGTCATCGGTTTCGTGGAAGCGCTTGCCGCCCAGGCCGCCATCGCGCTCGACAACAAGTCCCTTATCGAAGCGCAGAAGCAGTTGCTCGACAGTTTCATCGAGTTGATGGCGGCGGCCATTGACGCCAAATCCCCGTATACAGGCGCGCATTGCCGCCGCGTCCCGGAACTGGCCATGTTGCTGGCGCAATCCGCCGATTCACAATCGGCCGGACCGCTTGCCGAATTCAGGTTCGAAAACGAGGACGCGTGGCGCGAATTCCGGATTGCGGCCTGGCTGCATGATTGCGGCAAGGTGACGACGCCGGAATACGTGGTCGACAAGGCCACCAAGTTGGAGACGATTTACAACCGGACACATGAGATCCGAACGCGTTTCGAAGTTCTGCTGAGAGATAACGAGATTGCGTTCCTCAAAACGGCGTTGGACGGCGATGCGCCGGACCGGGAAGCCTTCGAACGGGAACAAAAGCAACTGATGGAGGATTTCGCCTTCGTCGCGGACTGCAACATCGGCGGGGAGTTCATGGACCAGGATGCCAAGGACCGTCTCGCCCGGATCGGTCAGCGGCAATGGACGCGTCATCTGAGTGACCGTCTGGGCTTGTCCATCGCGGAACGCAAGAGACTAGAGAGTATGCCGGAACAGGCGCTGCCGGTTCGCGAGACTGTATTGGCCGACAAGCCTGAACACATCATTCGGCGAGAGGTATCCGATGTGTTCGGCGACAACGAATTCGGTTTCGACATGGAAGTCCCCGAGCATAGGTTCAATCTCGGTGAGCTCTACAATCTCTGTATTTCCAGGGGAACGCTGACCGCCGAGGAGCGTTTCATCATCAACGATCATATCGTTCAGACGATCATCATGCTGGGCGGTCTTCCTTATCCGGAACATCTGAAACGAATTCCGGAGATCGCCGGCAGTCATCATGAGACGATGATCGGTACCGGCTATCCCCGGAAGCTGAAACGCGAGGAAATGTCGATCCCGGCCCGGATAATGGCTATCGCCGATATCTTTGAAGCCCTTACCGCCGCCGATCGACCATACAAGGCACCGAAGACACTGTCTGAATCTATCCGGATCATGTCCTTCATGAAAAAGGATCAGCATATCGACCCGGACCTTTTCGATCTGTTCCTACGGTCCGGGGTTTATGAGGTCTATGCGCGGCGCTTTCTTCTGCCCGAACAGATCGATGATGTGGATATCGACGCGTATCTGAGCGAGCAGGGAGCAGCGCCGCTTTCTTGAAGGGAAGCTGCGAAGGCGGCCGGGGGTCAGACCGCCGCCCTATGAGCAGCTACCAACTCGGCCATGCTGTTGAAGACCATGTCGTATTTCGGCATTTCGCCGGGATTCATGGTCGCGCCGAATCCCTGCTTGTCGTGACGGCGATAGATCCAGCAATTCGCCAATCCGAATGTATTGGCCGGGCCGTGGTCGTGGAACATGCTTTCGGCCGTGTGCAGGATGTCTTCCTTGGCGATGCCGAGGCGCGCCAATTGCTCCAGCATGTATTCGAAGTTCCGGTTTGCCGGTTTGTAGGACCCGACGTCTTCCGCCGTATAGACCATGTGGAACGGGCTGCCGAGTTTCCGGTCGCTATGGGCGAAGCTGGCATTGTCGACGTTGGACAAAACAACCAGTTTGTAATGATCCTTGAGATAGGCGAGGGACTCCGCGCTGTCTGGAAAGGCGGGCCAATGTTCGACGGAGGCTCCGTATGTCAGGCATTCGTCCCAATCGACCTTCACTTGCCATTCTTCCGCCAGACGTTTGTAGACGGTCGCCAGCAACTGCGAATAGGTTTTCGCCGGTGTCCATTTCTGTGTCGTGGATTCGTGATAGGCGTGGGCTTCCAGGATGTCGTCCCGGCTCAACTCCAATCCCTGCGCAGCGGCCTTGTTGGTCAGGGGTTTCAATCCGTTGACCATACCGGTTTCCCAGTCGATCAGCGTGCCGTAGACGTCGAATGTCAGTGCCTTGTAGTCGGTAAGCGCCATGATTGTTCTCTCTGTGATGAACCTTGTCCTGGCCCTTTCTAGCGCATCCGGCTTATTGTTAAAAATGACATGTTAGTCTAAAAATAATCGAATTTTGTCATGTCTTGGGGATGGAACCCTAATGTCGGTCAAATTGGATGTGGATTCCCTGCGGGCGCTGAAATCCGTCGCCGACCATGGTGGTGTGACCCGGGCCGCTCAACACCTTGCGCTCTCTCAATCGGCGATCAGTCATAAGATCAAGCGCCTGGAAGAGCATATTGAATGCCGGTTGCTGACAAGGCGGTCCGGCGCGCCTCTGTTGACAGAGACGGGTGAGCGTCTGCTCGGTTACGCGAACCGGATCCTTGCCCTGCACGACGAGGCGGCGGCCTCGTTGAGCCGGCGATCCCTGACCGGGAAGATCCGCATGGGTATGACGGAAGACATGACCAGCAGCGGTTTGGCCCAGGTGCTGGCCCGGTTCGCCCATGTCTTTCCTGATGTTTCCGTCCGCGTGCATGTAGCGCAAAGCCTCGTGCTGCAGGAAGAGGTCGATAGCGGTGCGATTGATCTGGGGGTGATGCAGGTCTTTGCCGATGACGTGCGCGACGATGATACGGTTTTGTTCAGGCATAGCCTGTGTTGGGCCAAGTCCAAGGACTTCGAGCTGCCGCCCAATGGACCGGTGCCTTTCCTGGCTTATGACGATCGTTGTTTCTACAAGGCTTGGCTTGTCGAGAACCTTGCGACGATGGGACGGGAGTTCCGAACGGTGCTGGACTGTTCCAGCAATGCCGGAATTCTTGCCGGTGTCGAAGCGGGTCTGGGGGTTTCGATCGTCAACGAAGAACACCTTTCTCCCCGCATGGAAGTCATTTCAGACGGTTCGTTCCGTACCCCGCCGGGTATCGTTTATATCGTTCGCCGCGCCGCGAAACCGGTTTCGAACGCTGTCGTGACCCTGGGGGAGAGTATCGCTCAGGAAGCGGCGTCAGGCGATTTCCTTCGGATTGCGCTTTGACCCGGGGAGGATGGGAGTCGCCCACGGATCAGGGGCGCCGGTTGGCGCCGTCCATCGTCAGCAACGGACCATAGAGATCCGTGCGTCGATCCCGATAGATACCCCAGCCTTGCCGAAGATTGCGGATTTCATCGAGATCGAAGCTGGCTGTCAGGACCGTTTCCGTCTCCCGGTCCGCATCCCGGACGATCTCCCCGGTCGGGCCGGCGATGAAGGACGTGCCGTAGAAGTCCAGATGTGTACCCTTGCGGCCCGGCTCCCGGCCGATCCGGTTTGAGGCGATCACGGGCAGAATGTTGGCGCCTGCATGGCCTTGCATGACGCGCCGCCAGTGCCCCGATGAATCCCAGCCCGGATCCTGAAGTTCGGACCCGATGGCCGTCGGATACAGGATCATTTCAGCCCCCATCAGCGCCATGGCGCGGGCCGCTTCCGGGAACCATTGATCCCAACAGATCCCGACGCCGATCCTGCCGAATGCCGTATCCCAAACCTTGAAGCCGGTATCGCCGGGGGCAAAGTAGTATTTTTCCTGATATCCGGAGCCGTGCGGGATATGGCTCTTTCGATAGATGCCCAAAACCGAACCGTCGGCGTCGACGATCGCCACCGAATTGAACCGGGCGTTGTTAGCCAGTTCATAGAAACTGACGGGAATGACGACGTTCAATTCCGCAGCGAGTTTTCGGAAATGCTCGATCGTGGGGTGGCCCTCCGCCGCTTTGGCGCGGGCGTAATGTTCGGGAAGTTCGTCCTGGCAGAAATAGTAACCCTCGAACAACTCCTGCAGCAGCACGATATTGGCGCCTTCCGCCGCGGCTTTCCGAATCAAGTTTTCGCCCCGCGCGACGTTTTCCTCGACGATATCCGTACAAGCCATCTGCGTGGCCGCGACCGTCACTTTCATCTGCAATCCTATGGTTTGAGCACCTCTGAAATCTGAGAAAAACATGGGCCGTGGCCTGTCGCAATGTTCATGATAACAACGGTTGTGACGGTCATGGATCCAGTCTTGCAAATTGTTTCGTATGCCAACATAAATCCAACGATCTTCGAGATGGGCGTTGCGTCGTTACTGGTCTGAGAAGGGGGAAGAAGTGCGCACTCAAGTCGTGATCATCGGTGGCGGCCCGTCGGGCCTTCTTCTTTCCCAACTGTTGCACCGGAAGGGGATCGATACGGTCGTCCTGGAACGACAGACCCGCGACTATGTGCTGGGCCGGATCCGGGCCGGCATCCTGGAACGGGGTATGGTCGCGCTGATGCGGGAAGCGGGCGTGGCGGAGCGTATGGACCGCGAATGCTTCGTCCATGACGGCACGGTCATGGCCTATGACAACGAGTCGTTCGGCGTCAATTTCAAGGAATTGGTCGACACCACCGTCATCGTCTACGGCCAGACCGAGGTCACCCGTGACCTCTACGATGCGCGCGAGAAAATGGACGGTAAGATCGTCTTCCAGGTGCAGGATGTCGTCATCAACGATCTTGAGACGGACAAAGCCTATGTCACCTATCGAACGGCGGACGGTGAAAAGCGGATCGACTGCGACTTCGTCGCGGGCTGCGACGGTTTCCATGGTGTCAGCCGGCAGACCATCCCGCAGGATATCCGAACGGAATACGAAAAAGTCTATCCCTTCGGCTGGCTCGGCGTTTTGTCCGAGACACCGCCGGTACATGAAGAGCTAATCTACGCCAACTCTTCGCGCGGTTTTGCGCTGTGCTCCATGCGGAACGAGAAGCTCAGCCGCTACTACATTCAATGTCCGCTGTCCGACAAGGTGGAGGCCTGGTCGGACCAGATGTTCTGGGACGAGTTGAAACGGCGCATTCCGGATGAGGCAGCCGACAGTCTGGTGACCGGACCGTCGATCGAAAAGTCGATTGCCCCCCTGCGTTCATTCGTGACGGAGCCGATGCGCTGGGGTCGGCTGTTCCTGTGCGGCGACGCGGCGCATATCGTGCCGCCGACGGGCGCGAAGGGGTTGAATACGGCGGCGTCCGACGTCCACTACCTTTACCACGGCCTGTTGCAGTACTACGGGGAAGGGGACAGTGAAGGGATCGACCGCTATTCGGAGAAAGCCCTGGCGCGGATCTGGAAGGCGGAACGGTTCAGTTGGTGGATGACAAGTTTGATGCACCGCTATCCCGATCAAACCGAATTCGATTTGCGGATCCAACGCGCCGAACTCGAATTCCTGCGCGAGAACAAGGCCGCGCAAACGGTCATGGCGGAGAACTATGTGGGCCTGCCATACTGAAGCAATTCTGCGGCTTTTTCTCCCACTTTGCGAGTGGGCAATTGATCCCTGTCAATGCAATCGATAATGAGAGGCATTATCGATGACGTGCCCGACCGTTTGAAGGAAAGCGGCCAGGTACGATCAATCTTGGCATCGTACAAGGATTGCAGGTGGGGAAATGAGAAGGGCTTTATGCCTCTGGTTCAATATGGCGCTCGTGTCGGTACTGGTTGCAACGGCATCACCGATCCACGCGCAGGACGGAACCGCCCTGGACAGTAAGGAAGCGCTCGGCCGCGCCCTGTTCTTCGACACGAACCTGTCCCGAAATCGCAGCCAGTCCTGCGCCACCTGCCACGATCCCGATTATGCCTTCACCGACCCGCGTGAAACGCAGGTAGGACGCGCCGTCTCCCTTGGTGATGACGGGGTATCGCTGGGTGACCGCAATACGCCGACGGCCTCCTATGCCCGTTTCTCCCCGGCCTTTCACCGGACCGCGGATGGTTTCTATGTCGGCGGCCAGTTTATGGATGGTCGAGAGCCGGATCTGAAAGGGCAGGCGGGCGGTCCGCCCCTCAATCCGATTGAAATGGGGATGCCGGACAAGGCGTCGGTTGTCGCGCGTCTTTGGGAAAACCCGGCCTATCGGGAAAGCTTCGCGGCCTTGTACGGACCCGCAGTGTTGGCGGATACGGATGCCGCCTATGCGGCGATGACGGAGAGTATAGCCGCTTTCGAGGAGACGGAGTTCTTCGCCCCCTTCGATTCTAAATACGACAGGTTCCTGCGCGGTGAGGTGAAGCTGAACAAGCAGGAGGACTTGGGCAGGGTGCTGTTCTTCTCGCAGCAGTTCACCAACTGCAACAAATGCCATCAGTTGCACAGCTCGCAGATGTCCACTGAGGAGACCTTCAGCAACTACCGTTTCCACAATATAGGCATTCCTGTGAACGAGGCCGCCCGGGCGGTGAACGGCAAGGGGTCCGATTTCATCGACCGCGGCCTGTTGGACAATCCGGCTGTCGACGCGTCGGAGCAGGCGGGCAAGTACAAGGTGCCGACCCTGCGCAACGTGGCGGTGACCGGCCCCTATATGCATAACGGCGTCTTCAAGGATTTGCGGACCACAGTCGTTTTCTACAACAAGTACAACACCAGGAAGGCGTCGGGGCAGATCAACCCGGAAACGGGCAACCCCTGGGGGGCGCCGGAAGTGTCGGCGAACCTGTCATTGGAGGAGTTGGAACACGGCCCCGCTTTGGACGACAAGCGGATCGATGCCATTGTCGCTTTCCTGAAAACGTTGACCGACCGGCGCTACGAACATTTATTGGAAGAATAGCCGAACCCATTGTTCGAAAACAAAAAAAGGCCCGCCGGAAGGCGGGCCTTCTTGCGTCGGATGGAAGGTGGATCAGACCGCTTCCAGCGTCTTGCGGATGCAGTCGACGATTTCGTCCACATGGGATTTTTCCGCGATCAGGCTGGGCGCAACGATGGCGGTATCGCCGGTCCATTTTACATGACAACCGTTGTGGAAAAGGGCCTTCTGCAGGTTGTTCCCGCGGATGCCGGGCTTGCCTTCGATCGGGTGCAACTCGACACCGGCCATCAGGCCCATGCCGCGCAGATCCTTGACGATGGACATATCCTTCAGCGACCAGATCGCATCGAGGAAATAATCGCTCAAGCCCGCGGCGCGTTCGAACAGGCCTTCGTCCTCATAGATCTTCAGCGTTGCCAGACCGGCCGCGCAGGCCGCCGGATGGCCGGAATAGGTATAGCCGTGGAAGAACTCGATCGCGTCTTCCGGCGCGGCTTCCGTGACCGTCTCGTAAATCTCGTCGCGAACCGCGACCGCGCCCATCGGGATCGCACCGTTGGTCAGGGCCTTGGCCATGGTGATGATGTCCGGGGTGACGTCGAAGGCGTCGGCGGCGAAGGGATGGCCCAGGCGGCCGAAGCCGGTGATGACCTCGTCGAAGACCAGCAGGATGCCGTGCTTGTCGCAAATCTCGCGCAGGCGCTGCAGATAGCCCTTCGGCGGCACCAGCGTGCCGGTGGAGCCGGCGACCGGTTCGACGAAGACCGCGGCGATGGTGCCGCCGCCATAGGTCTCGCAATGGCGCTGCAGATCATCCGCCAGTTCCGCGCCGCGCTCGGCCTGACCCCGGGTAAAGGTCTGCTCGGGATCCCAGGTATGCCGGATCGTGACGATATTGGGCATCACGGCCGGGAAGGTTTCACGGTTGCGCACCATGCCGGAGAGCGAAACGCCGCCCATGTTGACGCCGTGATAGGCACGTTCGCGGCTGACGAAGCGGATGCGATGGCCTTCGCCCCGGGCCCGGTGATAGGCCATGGCGATTTTCAGCGCGGTGTCGATCGATTCCGAACCGGAATTGGTGAAGAAGACGTGGTTGAAGGCATCCGGCAGAATGTTGGTCAGCTTGGAAGCCAGCGCGAAGGCCGACGGATGGTTCAACTGGAACGGCGCGGTATAGTCGTTCTGCATCATCTGGGCATAGACCGCGTCGGCGATTTCCTTGCGCCCATGACCGGCCGCGACATTGAACAGGCCGGACGACCCGTCGATCAGCTTACCGCCCTGGTGGTTCCAGAGATACATGCCCTCACTCTTGGTGATCAGGCGCGGCGAGGCCTTGAAATCACGGTTCGCCGTGAAGGGCATCCAGTACTGTTCGAGCGAGTTTGTGCCGCCGTCGGTCGGCATGGTCATGACGTTCATTGGAAGACTCCCATAGATAATACACCCGGATTTCCGAGATCCCGGGCGCAGGACGGAAGGATAGGACTGAATTGGCTGTATTGTCGCATAAAAAAACGGCCCCCGAAGAGGGCCGCTTTATGAAAATATGAGGGCTCCACCGGTCCAATTGTCGAGCAATGACCCGGTGGAGCGAATGCCTTATCAGCCGGCCGCGTTCAGCGCCCGCCACACCTTTTCCGGCGTCGCCGGGATTTCGATCGGTTGGGCCCCGGCCGAGGCCAGCGCATCCTGAACCGCGCAGGAGGTAGCCGGCAGCGAACCGCCGGTGCCGCCTTCGCCACAACCCTTCACACCCAGCGAGTTGGTCGTCGCGGGGGAGGGCTTGGAGACGAAACCGATATTGGGCAGATCGCCCGCGCGCGGCATGGCGTAATCCATGAAGGACCCGGTCAGCAACTGGCCGTCCTCGTCATACACCGCTTCCTCGCACAGGACCTGGCCGATGCCCTGGACGACGCCGCCCTGGGCCTGCCCTTCGACCAGCATCGGGTTCACCAATACGCCGAAGTCGTTGACCGTCATGTAGCGGTCCAGCGTCACCGTTCCTGTTTCCGGATCGATTTCCACTTCGCAGACATGGCAGCCGTTGGGATAGGCGGGGTCTGGCAGGTCGTTTACCAGTTCCACCGTCAGGCCCGGATCGAGCCCTTCCGGCAGATTGGTCATCTTCCTGGATTCCTTGTCCAATTCGATAATACCGATTTCACGGTCGGTACCGACGACGCCGAACTTGCCTTCGTTGAACTCGATATCGGCGGCGGCCGTCTCGAACAGATGGCCGGCAAGCTGCTTGCCTTTCTCGATGATCTGCTCGGAGCAGGTGACCAGCGCGCTGCCGGTTGCCATGACGGAGCGGGACCCGCCGCTGCCACCGCCGGCCAACAGCTGATCGCTATCGCCCTGCAGCAGCCGGACCTTGTCGAAGGGAATACCCAGCAGGTCGACCAGGATCTGCGCAAAGGTGCCGGCATGGCCCTGGCCGTAATCCAGGGTTCCGGTGACGATGGTGACGGAGCCGTCCTCCTCGAACCGCACGCCGCCCATCTCCTTGGCCGGTGTCGCGGTCACTTCGCAGAAGGAACTGACACCCAGGCCGCGCAGCTTGCCGCGCGATTCGCTCTCCTTGCGGCGTGCCGCGAAACCGGCGACGTCGCCGACCTCCAACGCTTTTTCCATCGTGCCCAGGAAATCACCGCTGTCGATCTGTTCGCCATTGCCGGCCGTGAAGGGCATCATATCGGCGGGGACGAGGTTTTTGCGGCGCAGTTCGATCTTGTCGATGCCAAGGTCGCGGGCCGCCTGATCGATCAGGTTTTCCATGATGTAGTTGCCGTCGGGACGTCCCGCGCCGCGATAGGCCGCGACCGGTGTCTTGTTCGTAAAGACGAGGTCGGATTCGACGAACATGGTCGGCGTCTTATAGGCACCGATGCCGTTCCGAAGAATATTCAGACTGGCCATCATTGGGCCGACAAAAGAGATATAGGCCCCCAAATCGCCGACAACTTTCACCCGGACGCCGGTGAAATTGTGGTCTTCGTCCAATGCCAGTTCGGCATCGAACTTCATGGCGCGACCATGTGTATCGCTGAGGAAGGATCCGCTGCGTTCATCCGTCCATTTCACCGGCCGGCGCAACGCCTTGGCGGCATGCAGAAGCGGCAGGTATTCCGGATAGACATAGATCTTCATGCCGAAGGAGCCGCCGACATTGTATGTCAGCACACGCAGTTTTTCCGGTTCCACCTTCAGGACGTGCTGCGCTAGGTTGTTGCGCAGACCAAACACGCCCTGGGAGCAGGAGTGGAAGACATAGCGGTCTTCCTCCGAATCGTAATCTGCGATCGAACAACGCGGTTCGATCGGCGCGACCACGAGGCGGTTGTTGTTAAGCCGCATTTTGGTCACATGGGCCGCCTTTGCGAAGGCTTCCTCGGTTTCGTCCTTTTTACCGCCTTCCCAATGAACGGCGGTATTGTTTGAGGTCAGATCCGGCCAGATTTGCTCGGTGCCGTTCGCTGCGGCCTTTTCCATGTCGACGACGGCCGACAGTTCCTCGACGTCCAGGTCGATGAGTTCGGCGGCGTCTTTCGCTTGCGTGTATGTGTCGGCGATGACCATGGCGACTGCTTCACCCGCGTAGCGGATGCGGTCGGCGGGCAGGGCCATCCAGGGCGTCGTCACCATGTCGGTGCCGTCTGGGCTCTTTAGCGGCACGACGCAGGGGGGGGTGCCGTATCCGGCCTCCACCAGGTCCTTGCCGGTCACCACCATGTGGACGCCGGGGCTTTCCATCGCGGCGGCGGTGTCGACATTCTTGATGATCGCATGGGCATAGGGCGAACGGAATACATAGGCATACAATTGCCCGTCCAGATTCAGGTCGTCCGTGTATTTCCCGTGCCCTGTCAGCAGGGTGGGGTCTTCCTTGCGGGGCACGTTCTGCCCAATTCCGAATTTCCCGGATGACATGGCTGGATCGTCCAATGCCGGCATAGCCAACTCCCTCTGGATCAGAAATGTGGTGAAGATTTTTATGTTTTGGAACGAATGTAAAGATTAACGCGCGTCATCGAAAAAGGAAGGGGCACTTGATGGCATAACTGCAGGTCCAATCTTGACATAATAGCGCGATCGACTATCTATATTGCGAATAAGTCGCAATCACATAAAGTGAGTTGCGGGACGCAAGGATGAAGATAATGTCAGTCGCCGTTTCATATTTGAATAATACCGTGAACCCGGCCATCACGCGCCAGATCGCGAAAACCGGCAGCTACAGTGTCATGCATTTGGTCGTGGCCGTCGCAGTGGCCTATGCGCTTTCAGGCGATTGGAGAATCGCGCTCGGGATCGGAATCGTCGAACCTCTGGTCCAGACCGTGGCTTATACCATTCATGAGCGGGTTTGGGCCCGTTTCTCCGGTAAATAGGCGGGCCGGGAGGCCTGACGGGGGCTACCCGTTATCCTGCGGGATGGGCGTCGCAAGGTCAGTCACCACTTCGGTGTTCGGTGTGGCCCGGAAATAGGCCGGATCGACGATGACCTTGGTGTCGCGCCCGCCGCCGCCCAGGATTATCTTCTCGCACTCCATCACGGCAGCATCGACCCATAGCGGCAGATCCTCGGGCAGCGCGATCGGTGTGACCCCGCCAATTTCCATCCCGGTAAGGCGACGGGTTTCCTCCCGCGAGGCGAAGGAGACCTTCCGGGCCGGGAATTTCTTGCGCACGGTGCTGTTAACGTTCAGGCGCGCATTCGCCAAGACCATGCACAGAGCGAATTTCTCGTCCCCGGTCTTGGTCTTTACGAGGATCGCATTGGCGGAAATATCGGGGCTGTAGCCATAATGAGCACAGAATGCGGCGGTATCGGCGAGGCTGGGGTCGCAGTCGATAATTTCGAACCAAACGCCGCTTTTCTCAAGGGCGCTCCGGACCCGATCCTGCAATTCCGTCATGACCTGCACTCCCGCTTTCAATCTTCGAAGCCGTGTCCAAAATACTTGCCTTGGCGACCCGCTTCGGATCATAGTGCGCCCGCGCATCCGGGAACGGCCCGGCCACGCGCCACATTGGAACGGACGAAATCATGCTTCGACGGGGTGAACAAGTTTCGGCGCGCGGTACGCGACGATAGGACCGACAGGGCCCGGACGGGCCGGCATGGTTTCTATGGGCGGCCGCTGTGCCGCCTTATTTGTTTCTGGGCCGCGGATTAGGGGCGGTTCGACGACCCCTGTAGCGACCGACCGAAAAATGACTTGTTTGGGATCAGACCAATGACAGCAAAAATCTTCATCGATGGCGAAGCGGGAACGACGGGCCTGCAGATTCGGGCCCGGCTCGAGGCGCGGGACGATCTGGAATTCATCCAACTATCCGAAGCGAACCGCAAGGATGAGAATGCCCGCCGCGATGCGTTGAACAGCGCCGATATCTCGATCCTCTGCCTGCCCGATGCCGCCGCGAAAGAAGCGGTTGCCCTGATCGAGAGCAATGATGCGCGGGTCATCGACGCGTCCTCCGCGCACCGCACGGCCGCAGGATGGACCTATGGCTTTCCGGAATTCGACAAAGGGCAAAGGGAAGAGATTGCCAAGGCGGCACGGGTAACCAATCCCGGCTGTTATGCGATCTCTTCGGTGGCGATGCTGCATCCGCTGGTGGCCGCGGGCGTCCTGCCGGCCGAATGGCCCGTCACGATCAATGCGATCTCCGGCTATACCGGGGGCGGCAAATCCCTGATCGCGGAATTCGAGGACGAAGGCGCGGAGAATTACAGCACCGCAACATTCTGGGCCTATGGGCTTGGTCTGGAGCACAAGCATGTGCCGGAGATCCAGCAATGGGGCGGGCTGCAGCACAAACCGCTTTTCGTTCCCAGCGTGGGGCGCTACCGGCAAGGCATGCTGGTGCAGCTGCCGCTGCAGCTCTGGTCGCTTCCGGGCACGCCGACGGCCGCCGATCTGGTGCAGGTCTTCAAGACCCACTATGCGGGCGAGCGTTATGTCGAAGTCGCCGAACTTTCGGATACGGCGACGATGTCCCGGCTGGATCCTGAGGATCTGAACGGCACCAACAGCATGCGGATTCATGTCTTCGGTCATGAGGAGCGGCAGCAGGCGGTCGTGATGGTCCTGATCGACAATCTCGGCAAGGGGGCGTCGGGTCAGGCGGTGCAGAACCTGAACATCATGCTGGGCGCGGATGAAGGGAAGGGGCTGGAGACGCCGCTCGTCTATTGACCCTCTCCGGACGGAATCAAGCGCACAGGCACCTGTCGCGCCTGTTGTTGGCCTCACCTTGGCATGCGGACGCGCTTCGCACACTCCGCGATGTGGGCGGGAAGGCGGTCTGGATCGGTGCGGGCTTCGTCAGAAATGCGGTCTGGGACGACTTGCATGGCCGTATGCCGGGCAGGCCCGTTGACATCGACGTTCTGATCCATGAACCGGGCGCCGGGAGTGAACGGGAAGGGGAACTTGAGAAATCCCTGCATGCGGCCGCGCCGGACAAGCCCTGGTCGGTGCGCAATCAGGCGCGAATGCATGCGAAACATGGCGATGATCCCTATCCGGATCTCGCCGCGGCGATGCGGCGGTGGCCGGAAACCGCGACCGCGGTCGCCGTTAGGATGGATGGTGACGACGGTTTGTGGATAGTGGCGCCGTTCGGTCTTTCCGATCTGGTGCGTGGCATTCTACGACCGGCGGAGGACAGTGATCGATGCCGCAGGGCCTTCGATGGGCGCTTGACGCAAAAGGGGTGGTTGTCGCATTGGCCCGGTCTGGCGGTCGAAGGCCCTTGGCCTGCGGCAATGGGTGAAACCAAGGATAACGGATAGGGGAGAGCCGATGAGTTCAGGTCCGACAATCATCGAATATGAAGGCAAGAAGCCGGTTATCCATCCATCGGCCTTCATCGCGCCGGGCGCGGTGATCATTGGCGATGTCGAAATCGGGCCAAATTCGGGCATTTGGTATAACTGCGTGCTGCGCGGCGACGTGAACGAAATTCGGGTCGGCGCCCGGACAAATTTGCAGGACGGCACCGTGGTTCACGTTTCCAGTAAAGGCCAGGGTACCTATATCGGCGACGACATTTCGATCGGTCATATGGCCTTGATCCATGCCTGCACGCTTGAGGATGGAGCCTTCATCGGCATGAAGGCCTGCGTGATGGACGATTGCCGGGTTGAAAAGCGGGGCATGGTCGCCGCAGGCGCCTTATTGACGCCGGGCAAGACAGTCGCCGCTGGAGAACTCTGGGCCGGTTCGCCCGCGAAGTTCATGCGGATGACCCGTGAAAGCGATGCGCGGATGATTGACTACACATCGCCCCATTACGTGGACCTTGCCGCCAAGCACCGCATAGCTTGTGACAAGTCCTGAGGAGTAAGGAGAGAGGAACATGAAGCGTATCAAGGCCGCGCCCGCGAAGAAGCGGAACGCGGAAGCCAGGGCGGCATGGCGACTTGGACACCGTGTCGAGAAGAACGCCAAGGCCTATTCAAGAAAAGAAAAGCACAGGAACCCTCGCCATCAGGTCGAGGGTTCTTCTTTTTTACCAATCCGTCACTAATTAGCTATCTACTAAAGTCGAATACATAAATAGAAAAATAAGTTTCCAGAGATCTTTCAAGTCATTAGGGTCCGCACTTTGAAATAATGAAAATCTTGCGGTGAGGCATCCTTTGGGGGGGCTGCTTAGCGATCACGGTAGGTTTTTCATGAAGATCAGTACGAAGCTCACCCTTGCGACCTGCTCCTTGGGCCTAATGCTTGTCGGGTATGCCGCCTATGAATCCTTCGTCGGCTGGCAGTTGTACACCGAAAGTACGAAGGCGGTGGAGATCAATCAGGCCTCGATAGACCTCTACGACGCCGTCGACTCCTATGCGACGGAACGGGGAATGAGCGCGGGTGCGTTGAGTAATCCCAGTGGTGTGACGGCCGAACGTGCCGCGCGGATTGCAGATGCGGGCGCCGCCGCGGACCGGTCCCTGGAAAGCGCCCTTGCCGTAATCCGCGGTATCGGGTCCGGCAAGTTGGCGAAGGACATTGCCCATATCGAAGACGACATCGACACCCTGGCTGAACTGCGCGTGCAACGCGACGCCGTTTTGAGGGCGGGTTCGGCAGGCGATCAAGCCGATTTGCGCGCGGCGATGTTCGCGGCGCTCTCCAAGTTGATCAAGGACAGTCAGGCGTTGCGATCCCATGAGGAAGAGGAACTCGGGGACCATATGCCGCCGCATCTGATCGATACTTTCGCCGCCCGCGGCGGCCTTTGGGTCGCCAGCGAATATGCCGGCCGGACACGCGGTATGCTCACAGGCGTGCTCGGAGCCGGAACGCCGCTATCTGTTTCCGAAATCCAAAAAGTCGGATTCAATATCGGGCATGTGGATACGGGATTGTCCCTGGCGCATGACCGCGTCGGATTGTTCTCGCCGGAGTTTGAGCGCCTTCTCACGAAAAGCGAGCAGTTCAACGACAGGGATATCTCCGGCGCGGTAGATCGTATCGTCGCCGCCAGCGGACTGGGAGAGGCCTATCCGATTTCGTCGCAGGAATGGTTTGAATTGGCGTCGATTGGAGTCGGCGCGATTCTAGCGGCGCGCAATCAGGCATCGGAGGAGATTTCCGCCGATATCGAGAGTATCCGTGATGCGGCGATAGTGAGACTTGCTCTTGATATCTCCCTGATGATTGCAGCCTTTGTGATTGTCGGTCTCGCGCTCTTCGTGACCTATCGGCAGGTCCTGGCGCCGTTGAACGAAATTGCCGGCTCCATGGCCCTGTTATCGGGCGGCGACCTTGATGCGGAAGTGCCGGCTTTCAATCGGGATGACGAAGTCAGTGACATGGCCGTTGCGGTGCAGAAGTTCAAGGAAGAAGCCCAGGCTGCGGACCGGATGCGCAAGGAACAGGTAGAGGCGCAGGCAAACCAGGCCAGGCTGCAGCGTGAAGCGATGCTGAAGATGGCCGACTCTTTTGAACAACAGGTGGGTGGGTCGATCCAGTTGGTGTCCGCGGCTGCGACGCAATTGACCGCGACAGCCAGTCAGGTGGCGAATGCTGCGGCGGGTACGGAGGCGCGCAGCCGTCAGGTCTCGGAAGCGGCGGGACTTGCATCGTCGAATATCGATTCCGTGGCCCAGGCGGCCGAGGAACTGGATCGTGCGATCGCCGAAGTTGCCAGCACCGTTGGTGATGCGGCGAACGCAGCGCGCAATGCGTCTGACGAAGCCGCCGACGCTCAGGCGCGGATAGACGCATTGGATGTGGCCTCCAACCGTATCGGCGCGGTCGTGAACCTGATTCTGGACATCGCGGAACAGACCAATCTTCTGGCCCTGAACGCCACGATCGAGGCGGCCCGCGCCGGGGAAGCCGGTAAGGGCTTTGCGGTTGTTGCCAACGAAGTCAAATCGCTCGCGAACCAGACCGCCAAGGCGACTGACGAAATCAGTTCCGAGATCAATTCCATGCGCGACGCCATCAAGGAGTCCGTGTCGGCCGTTCGGGGCATCGGAGAGACGGTGCGGCGTTTGAGTGAGATGAACAACTCGGTCGCCGCAGCGGTGGAGGAACAATCCGCCACGACCAACACGATGTCGCAATCGATGTCCGACGCTGCGAGAAGTGTCACCGATGTCAGCGGTACGATGGAAGAACTGCTGGGGACCGCGACGGAAACGGGCGCGGCCGCGGAGCAGGTAAACGGGGCGACAGAGGAACTTTCGGTCCAGGCAAACAAAATGCAGGCATCCGTGACGGACTTCCTGCGCACGATCCGGGAAGGGTAAGGCCCTGGTGAGGCCCGGCTAGAGAAACCTAGCCGTCAGGTGATCCGCGCTTTGACGTAGGAGCCGGGCGCATCCTCTATGACCGGGTAGTTCTCCGCGGTGCCGGGGATACGCGGCGCCGTCTGCTTGCGGCCGGAATGTTTTTTGATCCATTTCAGCCATTCCGGCCACCAGGATCCCGGGTGTTCGGTCGCGGTGTCGAACCATTCGTCCGGCGTTGCCGGGTTCTTGGTATTGGTCCAGTGCGAGTATTTCGGCTTTTCCGGGTTGGGCGGATTGACCACGCCGGCGATATGTCCGCTGGCCGCCAGAATGAACTTCACCGGGCCCTTGTAGGTCTGCGTGGCCGCGTAGGTCGATTTCCACGGCGCAATGTGATCTTCCCGCGTAGACAGGACGCAGATCGGCACTTCAACGCGCGTCAGATCGATCGGCGTATCGCACAAGGTGATGCCGTTCGGCTCGATCAGCTTGTTCTCAAGATACATTTTGCGCAGGTAGAAACTGTGCATCGCCGCCGGCATCCGGGTCGAATCCGAATTCCAGTAGAGCAGGTCGAAGGGGAAGGGGTCCTTGCCCATGAGGTAATTGTTCACAACGAAGGACCAGATCAGGTCATTGGCCCGCAGCATGTTGAAGGTCGTCGCCATTTCCGACCCTTCGAGATAGCCGCGGTCGTTCATGCGCTCCTCGAGCGCTTTCAACTGTTCCTCGTCGATGAAGACGGACAGTTCGCCGGCTTCCTCGAAATCGATCATCGTGGTGAAGAACGTCGCGGACTTGACCCGCTCGTCCTTCTTGGCGGCCATGTAGGCGAGGGTGGAGGCCGTCAGCGTGCCGCCCAGGCAATAGCCGATGATGTTCGTCTGCGGCTCGCCCGTGATCTTCAGGACCGCGTCGATCGCCGCCAGCGTGCCTTCGGTCATGTAGTGTTCGAAGGTCTTCTGGGCCAGCTTGTGGTCCGGGTTCACCCAGGAAACGACGAAGACCGTCAGGCCCTGATCCACCGCCCATTTGATGAAGGAGTTCTTCGCCCGAAGGTCCAGGATATAATATTTGTTGATCCACGGCGGAACGATCACGAGCGGCGTCTTGTACACCTTCTCCGTCGTCGGCTCATACTGGATCAACTGCATCAATTCGGTCTGAAAGACGACCTTGCCGGGCGTCGTCGCGATATTCACACCGACTTCGAAAGCCTCGGCGTCGGTCATCGAGATTTTCAGCCGCCCTTCGCCCTTTTCCAGGTCGCTCAGCAGGTTTTCCAAACCGCGAACCAGGTTCTCGCCCTTGCTGTCCAGGGTTTCGCGCAGCACGGTCGGGTTGGTCAGCAGGAAGTTGCTCGGCGCCAGGGCGTCGGCGAATTGCTTGGTGTAGAAATCGACCTTCTTGGCCGTCTTGGGATCCAGGCCTTCGACTTCGCCGACGGTCTCCTGCATCCAGCGAGCGGTCAGCAGATAGGATTGCTTGATGTAGTCGAACAACGCGTTCTCGTTCCAGGCTTCGTCCCTGAATCGGTTGTCCGTCTTCTCAGGATGAATGACCGGCGCGGCCTCGCCGCCCAGCATGCGGTGCGTGGTGGCGGTCCAGAGATTGACGTAATTCTGCCAAAGATTGACCTGGGCCTGCATCATACCGGCCGGATTGGTCATCATCCGGTGCGTCATTTCCAGGAAGGCGGCGCCGACATTCAGTGGATCACCATGGCCCAGCGCCCCTTCCGCGCCGGCCGGATGTTTGTTTAGGAAGTCCGTGACGAGCTTTTGGCTGCGTTCCGCGATTTGCCCGAACTGGCGGGAGAACTCGACCGGATCCGGCCAGTCCTTCTGACCTTCCGTTTTATCGCTCGTTTTATCGCTCATACCGAACCCTTAACCGAAAGTAATGGAACAAGTTTACCGGCACCGTCATGCAGCGGCATAGTCCAAAAGTCGAATTACAATCGAGTTATAGAACAGGCCAGGGCACAGACCAAGGGGGCGCGGTACGCGGATGCCCTTGCCTTGCAGGGTGTTCGACTGTCCGTCTACCCGGTCGAATTTGGGGATAACAGCCTTTGTATCCAAGAGATTTTGGACAGCCGGGGGAATCCTATAGTATTTGCGTCATCTACTGGTATTGGGGGACGGCATGTGCAAACGTCGCGCCTGCCGGAAGTTTGTGAAAATGTACGGGTTGGATGTCATGACGACGAAGTCTACCGAACCGCATGTCGGTGCCGCCGATTGCAGGATCCTCATTCGCTTGGCGGCTGCTGCCGCGGTCGCGTTGTCCCTTACGGCATGCGAGACGATGTCCGATATCGGCGATGTGGCCGGTGATGCCGTCTCCGCCGCGAACCCGATGAACTGGTTCGGCGATGATGAGGACGAGGCACAGGACTCGACGGAACCGAAACCCGTTCCCGGCTCCGGCGACGCCTATCCCTCCGTCGGCGCCGTACCGCAAAAACCGCCGCCGCCCTCGATTGTTCAGGAGGCGGGCGCATTGCAGAACCAGTTGGTGGCGGACAAGAACAACGCCCGCTATTCGGAACAGGTCGTCCGGCAGGAAACAGCCGCCGGCCAGACCACGCGCTCGACTTCCGCGCAGACCTCCGCCCCGTCAGTGCCGCAAGTCACGTCGCCGCCGCAACCGGTTCCGCAGCCTGTAGCGACCCCGCAGCCCGTGCCGGTACCGCAGCCTGTTCCGGTGCCGCAACCGGCGGCGACCGCGCAACCGGTGCCACAGCCCGCGACCACCACTCAAACCGCCGCCGCGCCGCCGCAACCGGCGCCCTCGGCCGGTTATGGCAACCCGATCGGGCAGGCCGTCCATATCGCCACCTTGTATTTCCCGCAGGGCGGATCGCAACTGACGCAGAACGATCTCAATGTCCTGTCACAGGTTGCGGGGATCTATCGGAACGGCGGTAAGTCGATCAAGGTCGTCGGACATGCCAGTCAGTCGACCGGCGTGAATGATCAGGTCAGGCAGGATCTGGTCAATTACAAGGCATCCCTGGACCGGGCGACATCCGCCGCCGCGGCCCTGCTGCGGATCGGTATTCCGCAGGACAAGATCGATATCGCCGCCGTCGGCGCCCGCGAACCGCGCTACACGGAAGACAGTGCGGCCGGCGTTTCCGGCAACCAGCGGGTCGAGGTTTTCATTCAGTACTAGGACGGTATTGGGCGCGCGACCGCTGAGTTGGCGGCGCCTTGCCGGACGCATGGTCGCTGACCGGAGCGCGGTGGGGGCTTTCTTGTCCGGAAGGGTTAACCGAACCGCGGCTCATGCCCTGAGTTTGTCGGTGCGCGGGCTTATTCTGCGTTAGACGTGACAGGCCCGGTCCGTTAAAACGCAGTTCCGTTCAATCTTCGATGAAAACGCCCGACCGCCATGCTCGACTCCTTCCACCGTATCAAGCGCCTGCCGCCTTATATTTTCGCCGAGGTTAACGCCCTCAAGGCGGAAGCACGCGCCCGGGGCGAGGACATCATCGATTTCGGCATGGGCAACCCGGATTCGCCGACGCCGGAGCACATCGTCGAGAAGATGGTCGAAACGGTCCGCAATCCGAAGACCCATCGCTACTCGACCAGCCGGGGCATCCCCGGCTTGCGTCGGGCGCTGTCCGCCTATTACGAGCGCCGTTTCAACGTCTCCATCGATCCTGAGAAGGAAGCCATCGTTACCCTGGGGTCCAAGGAAGGCCTGGCAAACCTGGCGCAGGCGATTACCAGCCCGGGCGACATCATCCTGGCGCCGAACCCCTGCTATCCGATCCATTCCTTCGGCTTCATCATCGCCGGCGGGGCGATCCGCCATTTGCCGGCAGGCAGCGGTGAAGGGGATTTCCGCGAGGAATTCATGCAGGCGCTGCGCCGCGGCGTCGCCCATTCCATTCCCAAGCCGCTGGCGGTAATTCTGAACTTCCCGCAGAATCCGACCGCCCAGGTGGTCGATCTGGATTTCTATGCGGAAGTCGTCGATTTCTGCCGCCATCACGAGATCTATATTCTGTCGGACCTGGCCTATTCCGAGGTTTATTTCGGCGACACGCCGCCGCCGTCGGTCCTGGAAGTTCCCGGCGCCCGCGAGATCGCGGTGGAGTTCACCTCGCTTTCGAAGACCTATTCAATGCCGGGATGGCGCGTCGGTTTCGCGGCTGGGAACCAAACCCTGATCGCGGCCCTTGCGCGGATCAAATCATACGTGGATTACGGGGCTTTCACGCCGGTTCAGGTCGCTGCGACCGCCGCTTTGAACGGTCCGCAGGACTGCGTCGACGAAATGCGGGCACTGTACAAGGAACGCCGTGACGTCCTGGTGGAAAGCCTGTCGCGCGCCGGTTGGGACGTGCCAAGCCCCGAAGCGACCATGTTTGTCTGGGCTCCCTTGCCGAAGAAGTTCAGCAATGTGGGCAGTCTGGCTTTCGCCAAACAGCTGCTTACGGATGCCAAGGTTGCGGTCGCCCCGGGCGTCGGATTCGGCGAGTACGGCGAAGGCTTCGTCCGCATTGGATTGGTCGAGAACGTTCAGCGCATCCGTCAGGCTGCGCGCAACATCCGTACTTTCCTGGCCGAGAGCGAGCCGTCGGACACAGGCCAGGCGGCCTGAGCGGGACGTATCCACGGATTTGGAAAAGTGAGTTTAAATAGGCACTTGGTGGGGTGGAGTTCAGTAAATGGCTGAGGCGCTGAAAGTCGCGGTTGCCGGTTTGGGTACCGTCGGGGCGGGGTTGGTTCGACTGCTGCAGACGCAGCACGACATGATCGCGGCACGAGCCGGACGGCCGATTGAAATCACGGCTGTCGCTGCCCGCGACAAGACCAAGAACCGTGGATGCGATCTCTCCGGTTACGCCTGGTTCGACGATGCAGCCGAGATGGCGCGAGACGCGGATGCGGATGTCATCGTCGAATTGATCGGGGGCAGCGAGGGGATCGCCAAGGATGCCTGTGAGGCGGCCTTTGCCGCGGGGCGCCATGTCGTCACCGCCAACAAGGCGCTGATCGCTCATCACGGGTTGCAACTGGCCGCCGATGCCGAAAAGGCCGGCGTGACATTGGCCTATGAGGCGGCGGTCGCCGGCGGCATTCCCGTCATCAAGACAATCCGCGAAGGCCTGGCTGGGAACCGTATCTCGTCTTTGCACGGCATTTTGAACGGCACCTGCAACTACATTCTTACAGCGATGCGGGAAACGGGGCGGGATTTCGACGATGTCCTGAAGGAAGCGCAGGAATTGGGATACGCGGAAGCCGACCCCAGTTTCGACGTTGATGGGGTCGATGCGGCCCATAAGCTCGCGATTCTGACCAGCCTCGCTTTCGGGGTCGAGATCGACTTCGAGAGTGTCGCCGTCGAGGGCATTCGGCATATCACGCCGGACGATCTGCAATACGCCAGGGAGATCGGCTACAAGATCAAGTTGCTAGGCATCGCGGAGCAAAATGGGGAAGGGGTGTTCCAGCGCGTCCACCCGGTCATGGTTCCGATGAGCGCGCCGATCGCTTCGGTCGAAGGTGTCTTCAACGCGGTCGTCACCAAAGGCGACTTCGTGGATACGACCGTGATGGAAGGTCGCGGCGCCGGCGATGGCCCGACCGCTTCCGCCGTTGCCGCCGATTTGATCGACATCGCCGCCGGACGTGGCGGACCTGCCTTCGGTGTGCCGGTTTCAGCGCTGCGCAAGACGCCGACCCTGCCGTTGGACCGCCATGTCGGACCGTATTACGTTCGACTTGTGGTGATTGACCAGCCGGGCGTCATGGCGGATATCACGGCGATCCTTCGGGATGAATCGATTTCGCTGGAAAACGTGATCCAGCGCGGGCGTGACCCGGGGGCGCCGGTGACCGTCGTGTTGACCACGCATGAGGCGGGCGAAGCCGCGATGCAAGCCGCCCGTGCCAAGATCGAGGCACTCGGCGCAGTGGTGGAAACCCCGCGCATGATCCGAATTGAACCGTTCGAGGAATAGGGTCCCGACCGCCGGATTTCCGTCATGGAATTGGGCTAGAATGAGATAACGGCTCAGGACCGCCCGGTCCGCAGAAACAAAGAGCCGCAGGCAGAATTAAAGGAAGAACGACATGGCCGAAAAAGCACCAGAGATCACAGCTGACAAGAACCTTGCCCTCGAAGCGGCCCGCGTTGCCGAAGCGGCCGCCCTCGCGGCATCACGCTGGATGGGCCGTGGCGACGAGAAGGCGGCCGACCAGGCCGCCGTGGACGCCATGCGCACGGCGCTGAACGCGCTGGACATCGACGGCACGGTTGTCATCGGCGAAGGGGAACGCGACGAAGCGCCGATGCTGTATATCGGTGAGAAGGTCGGGTCCGGTAAGGGGCCGAAAATCGATATCGCGCTGGATCCGCTGGAAGGCACCACCATCACCGCGAAGGGCGGCACCAATGCGATGGCCGTGCTGGCGATGGCCGATGGCGGCAACTTCCTGCATGCGCCCGACGTATACATGGACAAGATTGCGGTCGGTGGCGGCCTGCCAGCCGGGATCGTGGATCTGGACAGAAGCCCGACGGAAAACCTGAAGGCCGTCGCGGAAGCCAAAGGCAAGAAACTCGAAGACGTTCTGGTTTGCATCCTGGATCGCCCGCGCCACGCGGAACTCATCAAGGCCGTACGCGACAGCGGCGCCCGTATCCAGTTGATCGGCGACGGCGACGTTGCCGGCGCCATGTCCACGTCCGATCCGGAAAGCGGGATCGACATCTATATGGGTAGTGGCGGCGCTCCGGAAGGCGTTCTGGCCTGTGCGGCCCTGCGCTGCATCGGCGGCCAGTTCCAGGGCCGCCTGCTGTTCCGGAACGATGATGAAAGGGAACGCGCGCACAAGGTCGGCATTACCGATCTGGACCGCAAATACGACATGATGGACCTGGCCAAGGGCAACGTCATGTTCGCGGCGACCGGCGTCACGGACGGCACGTTGCTGCGCGGCGTGCGGATCTTCGCCAAGGGTGCGACGACCCATTCCATCGTCATGCGCTCGAAGACCGGGACGGTCCGCAAGATCGAAACCCTGCACGATTTCGGCCGCAAGTTCTGGGTCGACCCGCGCTGATCCGGTCGGATCGTGACGGGCATTCGGGAGGACCTTCGGCGGTAGAATGACGGATCAGGCATTCCTTGGCGTGGAACGCTCGGCCAGCGGCAAGAGGTGGGAGTTGCGTCCCGTCGACGAGCGTTTGGCGGCGGCGATCGCCCAAAGCCGGGGGCTGCCCGATATCGTCGGCCGGGCGATTGCGGGTCGGGGCATCGGGTTGGAGGACATCGATGCCTTCCTGACTCCGTCCTTGCGGGACCAGATGCCCGACCCGATGCATCTGCGCGGGATGGAGGAGGGGATCGCGCGCCTGGTCCGCGCGATCCGCAGCGGCGAGAAGGTCGCGGTCTTCGGCGATTACGACGTCGACGGCGCGACATCCTCCGCCTTGATCAAACGGTACTTCGCGGCACTCGGTTTGCCGGTCCAGGTCTATATCCCGGACCGCATTGCGGAGGGTTACGGCCCGAATGCGCAGGCACTATTGAAGCTGCATCGTGATGGTGTCCGCCTGGTGATGACGGTCGATTGCGGCATCACCGCATTCGATCCCCTGCAGGCGGCCAAGGAAGCGGGCCTCGACGTCATCGTGGTCGACCATCACGCGGCCGAACCGCGTTTGCCGCCCGCCTCCGCCGTGATCAATCCGAACCGTCTGGACGATGACAGCCCCCACGGCTATCTCGCCGCCGTCGGCGTGACCTTTCTGGTGCTGGTGGCGCTGAACCGGGCCCTGCGCGAAGCCGGCTGGTTCAAGGACAGGCGCGAGCCCGATTTGAGAAACCTGCTGGACCTTGTCGCCCTGGGAACGGTGGCGGATGTCGTCGCCCTGCGCGGTCTGAACCGCGTGTTGACCGCCCAGGGTCTGAAAGTTCTGGCCCAGCGGCGCAATACCGGCCTGCGGGCACTTGCCGATATCGCCGGCATGGACGAAATGCCCGGCACGTATCATCTGGGCTTTCTGCTCGGCCCGCGGATCAATGCCGGCGGCCGTGTCGGTGAACCGTGGCTCGGCGCCGATCTGCTTTCCACTGAAGACGAGGCGTCGGCGCGGGATATCGCCCGGCGGTTGGACGGCTATAACGCGGAACGGCGGGAAATCGAGGCGCAATGCCTGGAACAGGCGATCGACATTGCCGAGGCGCAGGGCATGGGCGAGCACCTGGTCTATGTCGGGGCCGAAGGATGGCATCCCGGCGTGATTGGTATCGTCGCCGGCCGCTTGAAGGAGCGATACAACCGCCCGGCCTGTGTCGTCGCGTTCGAAAAAGGGATCGGCAAGGGCAGCGGCCGATCGGTCGAGGGGGTCGATCTGGGCGCTCATGTCATCGCGGCCCGGCAATCCGACCTCCTGGTCAATGGGGGCGGACACAAAATGGCCGCCGGTTTCACCGTTGCCGAAGGGCAGAGTGAGGCCTTCGGGGCCTTCCTGGAAGAGCGTATCGCCGCTGAACTGTCCGGCGCGCCGATCAGGCCGCGGCTGACGCTGGATGGCGGATTGTCCGTTTCGGGGGCGACCTTGCCCTTGATCGACGCCCTGGAAAATCTCGCTCCCTTCGGCATGGGCAATGCGGAACCGCGTTTCGCCCTGCCCAATGCGCGCATCGCGCAGGCGGATGTGGTTGGGACGGATCATGTCCGTTGTCGCGTCGCGGGTGAGGGGGGAGCCTCGTTGAAGGCGATTGCCTTCCGTTGTGCGGATCAGGAAATGGGAAGTCTCTTGCTGAGTGCCCGCGGCGGTGCGCCGATCCATCTGGCCGGACGGTTGCGGGTCGATCGCTGGCAGGGCAGGGAACAGCCGCAACTGATGATCGACGACGCCGCGCCGGGCAATTGATCTAGCGTTTCAGATCGGTCGCCGTCTTCAGCAGTTCCTCGACCGTACGAAGGGTCGTTGCCGCGGAGGAATAGGCACGCTGCGTTTCGATCATCCGGACCAGTTCCTCGCCGAGATCGACCGTCGACCCTTCCAGGGCGCCGGTTACGATCTGCGCGCGGCCGTTGATATCCGCTTCGAAAATCTGCAAATCGCCGTTCAAGCCGCTCAGAATGAAATGCGTGTCGGTGACGGGCGCGAGCAATTCCGGGTTCACCACGTCGCCGATCGCAAGCTTGGCTAGGTTCCGTGTCTGACCGTTGCTGAATATGCCTTCCAATTCACCGCGCTGGTTGAAGCGGGAGGCGACGAGGTCGCCTTCCTCGAAACCGTTCGAACCGGCTTCGGTCAGCACGAATTCCGGCGCGAAGCTGCGCATGTCGGATATGTCGACCGTCGTCGCGATCGAGCCGCCGGAATCGGTAAATGTAATCGCCAGGTCCACCGAAGGCGGTACGTTCAACGTGCCGTCCGCGTTGAAGGTTACGGTGACGGGCGCGGCGGGCGCTGTGATGGTCGCGTTGTCGCCGAAGAATTCCAGCGTCCACTCGTTGTTTGTGGCGGTCTTGGTGAAACGCGCCGTTACATTGTGGCGGTCTGCGATGCCGTCTGCCGCGCCTGTTCCGTCGAATATGGTCAAGCCGACATCGAAAAACTCACCCGTCGCCGAGTCCGGCGGCAAATTCGCGTCGATGAAGGATTGTGTCGATGCCACCGCCTGGAAGCTGTCGCCGCCCGCATCCAGGCGGATCGGCACCAGACCGCTGGTATCGGTGACGGTTGTGAAGGTCTCCGTTGCGGCGTCGAAGGGGAAACCCAGGACAAAATTGCCTACATTGTCGGTAAGATATACCTCCTCGACGCCTGCATTCTCGACAATGCGCCGCTGGAACTGACCCGAGTCGGTCAGCAAGGTCGTGCCGGACCCGTCCAGTTCCGTGTTGACCAGGAAGAAGCCGCGGCCCGACAAGGCGAGGTCCAGAGAGCCGTTTGTGTTCTGGATGCCGCCTTCGGCGCGGACATCGCGTCGGACGACGTTGCTGGCGCCGCGGAGCGCTGGGAAAACATTGCCGCGCACCCGGCCCGCATCGACCACCAGCTCCTCGAACGTGCTCGTTTCGGCCTTGTGGCCCGGCGTCGTCGAATTGGCGATATTGTGGGAAATGACCTCAAAGGCCTTGGCCTGCGCCTGAATGGCGCTGATGCTGGACCCAAAGAGGTAGTTTGCGACCACGGAAGGTATACTCCGAACCGTCTGTTCCAATTAGCTGTCAGGTGTTTAGCAAGGATGGTGCCAAAGGCTTGAAACCGCGTTGAAAAGAAACTGCAAACAATCTGAATTTTTGCGGTTCATTCGGCTTGACGGAGACGGCGCGTCCCCATATATCTCCGCCTCGCCGACGACGACCCCTTCGTCTAGAGGCCTAGGACACCGCCCTTTCACGGCGGCAACACGGGTTCGAATCCCGTAGGGGTCGCCATTCCTTTCGGAATGACATTCGGAAACGACAAAAGCCGCCACAGGGCGGATTTTTTGCGTTTGAGTGCCGGCTTTCTGCGATCCTTCAATTCGCCCTGCCGTTGGCGGCGTCGGTCCAGCAAACCGCATGTTCGGATTATGCCGGGGGGCGACGCTGCCCCCGATGATCCAGGGGCAGCGATACCGGAGGGCGCTCCGTCAGCCGGTCTGGTCGTCGACGGCTGCATCCGGGGCGTTTTTCTTCACGGACTCGATTCCATTGTCGCGCGCGGCGGCCGATTCATAGCTTTCGCTGGTGCCGATTACCTGACCGTTCGAAGCCTTCAGATTGAACATGTACTTGCCGGCCTTCGTTTCCTTGCGTTCGTAGCGGCCGTCATTCAGTGCGTTGGATTTTACGGAGTCGATGCCGTTCGTCGCGCTCGATTTCTGTTTGTATCCTTCGCTTGCCAGAATGACCTGGCCATTGCCCGCTTTCAGGCGAAAACGGTACTCACCGGCCTTGTCGGTATACAAGTCAAACTTCCCAGCCATGTTCAGTCTCTCCAGTTTTTAATTGATCAACGAAGCAATGAGCCCAGCACGCCGCGAATCAAACGACGACCGAGTTCGCTGCCGACGGTTCGAATGACGCTTTTGGCGGCCGTCTCGAACAAACTGTCCGATCGCGAGGACCGGCGGGCGGTCCTGCTTTTCTTTCGGGCGCGTTCATTTTCCCGATGGCGGCGTTCTTCTTCCAACTCCCGCGCAGCTTGTTCTTCACGCCGCCGTTCTTCCTCAGCGACGACACGCGCCCGTTCCTCGAGCATTTCGTAGGCGGACTCCCGATCCAGGCGCTTGTCGTATTTGCCGGCGAGAGGGCTTCTAGAGAGCGCACGATCCCGTTCCCGATCAGTCAAAGGATCCAGTTGGGAGCAGGGGGGACGGATCAAGGTTCGTTCGACGATCCCGGGTATGCCCTTTTCCTGCAGGGTCGACACCAGGGCCTCGCCCACGCCCAATTCCGTGATGACCTGTTCCGTATCGAAGGCGGGGTTCTCGCGGAAACTCTCGGCGGCGGCGCGGATCGCCTTGCGTTCCTTCGGTGTATAGGCGCGCAGGGCATGCTGGATACGGTTGCCGAGCTGTCCCAGCACCGCGTCGGGTATGTCGGCCGGGTTTTGGGTGACGAAATAGACGCCGACACCCTTTGAACGGATCAGGCGGACCACTTGCGTGATCTTTTCAAGCAAGGCGGAGGGGGCGTTGGAGAACAGCAGATGCGCTTCGTCGAAAAAGAAGACGAGCTTGGGTTTGTCGGGGTCGCCGACTTCGGGCAGTTCCTCGAACAGTTCCGATAGCAGCCAAAGCAGGAAGGTGGCGTAGAGCTTGGGGCTCTGCATCAATTCGTCGGCGGCGAGAAGATTGATGATCCCCTTGCCGTCCTCGACGCGCATGAAATCGGACAGTTCCAGCGCCGGTTCGCCGAAGATGTTTTCACCGCCCTGGTTTTCCAGGGTCAGGATTCGGCGCTGAATCGCCCCGACCGACGATGCCGCAATGTTTCCATATGCTGTCCGGAATTGCCGGGCATTATCGCCGACAAAGGTCAGCATGGCGCGCAGATCCTTCAGATCCAGCAGTAACATGCCTTCATCGTCGGCGATCTCGAATACGGCTGTCAGCACGCCTTCCTGTGTGTCGTTCAGGTTGAGAAGCCGGGACAGCAGAACCGGCCCCATTTCCGAGATCGTGGTCCGAACCGGATGGCCCTGGCGGCCGAACAAATCCCAATACACCGTTGGAAAACCTTGGAACTGGTACTTGTCAGCCCATCCAATCTCTTCGGCGCGCTTGATCAGGAACGGTTTGCCTTCACCGGTTTCCGCGACACTGAGGCCGGAGAGATCGCCTTTGATATCGGCGGCGAATACGGGAACCCCTGCGGCGGAGAAACCTTCCGCCAGGTCCCGCAGGGTCACGGTCTTGCCGGTCCCGGTCGCGCCGGCGACGAGGCCATGGCGGTTGGCATATTTGAGCGAAAGGAACAGATCCGTTCCACCCTTGCCGAGGTAGATCTTCCCTTCCTTAATCATCTGTCAATTCCGGACAAAATTGGGCTTGTCGGGTCGGCCAAATAGGGCCGGCTCGACCGGGAATGATTGGAATTCATGGGGTGGTCCGGTTCCTGTTTCAGAAGCTGGGATTGGATACAGGTGCAGGTATATAAGGGAATGTGAGTATAAGGCCGCTTCAGCGTCCATGCATAGGCACAATCCTCACTTGGCCGCTATTTTTCCCGGTACTCGATCGATCACGGATCGACCTGTTTCGTGGCCGAGGCAATCGTATCGCAGGTTCTTCCGTCTTGTCCGAAGGGGAGGAAGATGCGGGTCAAGTGAATGTAATCCCTGCTTTTCCAATAAATATTGCCTTCGGCATGTCCGATACAGGGTTGATCGGCGACCCGTTCCCAGAAGGTCCAGTCCTTCAGGGTAATGCTCCAGTCGACCTGGGATTCGCGCAATGTTCTGCCCGTCCTGTCCTCGCCATAGAGTTCCGTAAGTTCGGTGCCCCAGAGAGTGGTCAGGGTATCCAGCGGTTCATACGTGACCTTGTTGACGGCGACATAACCGAGCCATGGCTTGAAATCGTACATGTCGAAAGAGGACCAGGCCGGCAGCAGCGCGTCACCGCGCTTGGAATCCCATAGCTCGACGAGGTCGGACCAGATCGGATCGACCGAATCCAATGCGTCCAACGCAAAGAAGCGATGCCGCCAGTCGTCATCCTTGGGTATGTCGGGCTTGTCCATCATGTAGCGGAAAGTCTTGAACTGCGTCGAATGTCGCGTTTGACGGGCACTGACCTTCGGCGGTGCGTTCCCATGCTTTGTTAGGGGGCGGTAGCGTACGATAAATTACGAACCGGTATATTAATAATTTGTCAATTTCGACCGGGCGCGGAGGCGCCTGCGTAGGTGCCGGATCTCATTACCGCCCCTGGCGCAACGCAGAAGTGACGTCGAAAGGCATCTTGGGCGTTGGCGGCGGCGCCTTTTGGTTTTTTCATGAAACTTCCTGGATGGCGGTTGGTTTACGGTCGCCCGGACAAGGAGACATGACCTCGACAAGAGGCGTGACGGATCGTCATCGTATGGGGAGGCATTGATGCAGAAGCGGTGGAAAAACCGGCCGGAAGGGTCGAACTGGGGCGATTTCGGGCCGGATGATCAACTGGGCCGGCTGAACCTGATTACGCGGGAGAAAGTGCTTCAGGGGCTGGCGGAAGCGAAGGAAGGGGTCACATTCTGTCTTTCCCTGCCGCTCGACTATCCTGGCGGAAGCGGCCTCAACCCGCGGCGAAAACCGCCTGTCCTCAGACCGACGTTGAGGCCGAATGCGGTGAATTTCAACGTTGCGCTGAATACCGAAGAGGATGGCGCGACCGATGTCGTCTGCGACGACCTGGCATTGCTGCACTTGCAGTATTCCACTCAGTGGGACGCCTTCGCCCATGTCGGGTCGCTTTTCGATGCCGATGGCGACGGTGTGCCGGAGAAGGTTTTTTATAACGGCTTCCGGGGTGGCGAGGATATTGTTGGGCCCAAAGAAATGTCAGATGCAGGGGCCGGGCCGAACGCCGATTGGCGTGAAGGGACATGCAAGGCGGGCGCCCTGGGCATAGAGAATTTCGCAGCCCATGGTCTGCAGGGACGGGCCGTCATGGTCGATCTGCATGCTCATTTGGGAAATGATCGCACTTATGTCGGATACGACCTGTTGATGCAGGTGCTGGATAGGGACGGGGTCGAGATCGAAACCGGTGACATGGTCTGTTTTCACACCGGCTTCGCGGAAGTCGTCCTGGACATGAACCGCAATCCCGACGAGGGAACGCTGCATTCCGCCTGCGCAGTGTTGAATGGCCGCGACGGAAAGCTGCTGAACTGGATATCGGACAGCGGCTTGTCGGCGTTGATCGCCGATAATTACGCAGTTGAAGGAATTCCGTCCAAGCCGGGGCAGGCGGATTGCTGTGCATCCATGCCGTTGCACGAACACTGTCTGTTCAAGAACGGCATTCCGCTGGGCGAGTTGTGGCATTTGACGCCGTTGGCGGCCTGGCTTCGCGACAGGGGCCGATACCGCTTCCTGCTGACGGCGCCACCGCTTCGGTTGCCGGGGGCCGTTGGATCGCCGACGACACCGGTCGCGACGGTCTGAGGCGGCGCTTGGGGTTGCCGCCGCAAGCTTCCTGCGGTGGCGTCGATGGTATTGCTGTCAGTCGGACCGAACCAGGTCGGTGAAGTCCTCGTTCACGCCGAAACCGAGATCGATCATATCGCGTTCGATGATATTGGCGCCCAGCACTACCGGATCGTCGCCCGGGCCGAACTTCACAGGGGCGATCAGTTGCGCGGCGAAAAGGGCGAAAGCATCGACGCCGGCTTCTGTCGATTTGAGCGGGATGACCAGGACTTCCAATTGCGCCTTTTTACCTTCTGAATAGGTCTGTTCAATTATCGCGCGGAAGGCTGTGGGAATGGCGATGACGTCCTGCAGTGAGGCGATCGCGTTTCCGCGTCTGGGGCCGGCGACGAAATCGATGTAATTGCGGCCGGTCGGATTCATCCCGATCCGTTGTTTCCAAGCCTCACCGACGATCCGGTAGATCCATTTGTCCGGCAGGGTGACGGCAAACAGCGCCACATTCGGCAGTGCCTTCGCAAACTTGGAAATATCGAGCCCGGATTTGGCTGGGATCCGGCCACCGGCTTCCTCGATCATGTCCGCATAGGCCGACGCGACAATGCGCGGCGCCATCGTTGTGAAGAGAGCGGGCGCTTCGGCGATCGAAACGATACTACGAGGCTTTTGGCGAACCCATTCCATTGCCGTTCCAACATAAACAGTCAGGGCAATCGGCCAAGACAATACGATGCGATCATTCGTAGCGCAGTTTGCCCGGCATGGAAATCGATCCATTGATGAGGTTGCGGCCGGCCGTGAGGGACCTTGCGCGACAGCCGGGTTCTAGCACGGGCGCCGTTTGCCCCGTGAAGCGTTGATGCGGATGCCGACAAGAAACGCCAATCCTGTCAGCAGCATCAATGCGGGCGCGGGGAGAGGTACCGCGGTGACGAGGTCGATGGTGGTGAAGCCCAGATCCTGGAAGGAAGCCACCGTGGTGGCGCTGACAAAGGCCGGGACATTCAGGAAACCGGTCAGCAACTCGTTAGCGGTGCCGGCCCAGGTTTCGTCCCAATGCGCATCGACCGTCCCTTCGCCGCCATCAAGTTCGACAGGAATGAAGGTCGCGAGAGGGTCGAATTCCAACCGGTAGATATCCAGCGCATTTTGTCCGGTGTATTGGCCCGACCCATCGACATAAAGGCCGTTCAATTCCCACAAGGTGCCGAAACCCATGACATGCGCCATTTCGTGGATGATCACTTCATCCAGAATGCCGGCGGCTTCCATGACGCTGAGATCGGCGGAATCGAATTGCATGATGCCGTCGGTAGCGAGGGCGAAACCTTGCTGGAATACGCCGAAAGTGGGGCCGGCCTGACCGAGGACCTGGCCGCTACCGTCGATCGGTACGCCGGATGCTTCGATGGTGATGCCCGACAGGGTGATACCCGGTTGGTAGCCGGTGATCAGGGTTTCCCAGAATTCCTCGGCCTGGGAGAATATGCTCTGCTGAGTGCTTGTAAGCCCGCCGGTGAACACGACGCTGATGTCGAAACCGGCGGAACGCGCGGATGTCGTGGCGAAAACGGTGAGAAGAAGCGCTATGGCGGCTAAGAGTTTTCCGGGTTTCGACACGCACAAATCTCCATACACAAACATTTGCGTTTAATGATATTCCCGAACCCTTAACAAACTATTGATGCACGGAATGGCCATCGAAGCCTGTGATGGCCCTCACAGTATGAAAGGATGCCTGGATGTAGCGATTCAGCGTGTCGGTTGACGTCTGCCATCCGCGAAAACTCTGTTCCAGCATTGAATATCGACCGACTTCCGCAGCCCAGTCGGCCAAAACGGGTCGTTTTTGACGAGCTGCCAAACCTCGTCTTCGTTGTCGCAGTTGACCGTCCAAAGACCGCCTGAAGGAAGGCCGGAACGCGGATCCCGCAGAGGGCCCGCCGCGGTTATCCGATCGGCATTCTGTTCCAGGAAGGCCAAATGCGCCTGCATATGCTTCTCTCTCTGGGTGGCGGCACTGTCTTCGTCCTCGAAAAATACGACATACATGCTTCTGCCTCCTTGTTTGGTCTGACGTATCGCGGACCCTAGCCGAAAGGGCGTTCTCCAAGAGCCCCGAACCTTCGCCGGATCGATCTGCAGAATTGCAAAGACCCTTGCCGCGGCCCTGGAGAGAGAAACACCGAAACCGCCGACGGCGCGCTCGATACAATAAACGGCGCGGCGGAACGGGCGTTGCGTATCCTGGAACTTAGGGTATTTGGATCTTCGGGGGGCGACGCTGCAAAGGATCCGGCGGTCAGTCCATTGGCGCAATTTGTCCGGAACGCATGGGGGAATGATGAAGTCATCGGCGCAGGTAGTGGTCATCGGCGGCGGGGTCGTCGGTTGTTCGGTGCTTTACCATCTGACGAAATTCGGCTGGACCGATATCATGCTGATCGAGCGGTCCGAACTGACGTCCGGTTCGACTTGGCACGCCGCAGGCGGGTTCCACACCTTGAACGGCGACACCAACATGGCCGCGCTTCAGGGCTACACGATCCGCCTTTACAAGGAACTCGAAGAAATTACCGGGATGAGTTGCGGCCTGCACCACGTCGGCGGCGTGACCCTGGCAACTTCGCCGGAACGGGTCGACCATCTGAAGGCCGAGCGCGCGAAGCATCGGTATATGGGGCTGGAGACGGAGTTCATCGGCCCTGACGAGATCGCCAGGATTTCCCCGATCACCAATGTCGAGGGCGTCCTGGGCGGGTTGTACGATCCCCTTGACGGACATCTGGATCCCTCCGGCACAACCCATGCCTATGCCAAGGCGGCCCGAATGGCGGGGGCCGAAATCGTTCTTCGCAACCCGGTCCGGGAAACGCTTCAGCGGGCCGATGGCACCTGGGACGTGGTTACCGAGCAGGGAACGGTCCATGCGGAACATGTCGTCAATGCGGGCGGCCTATGGGCCCGAGAGGTCGGCGCGATGGCGGGTGTCTATTTGCCGCTGCATCCGATGGAGCACCAATATCTGGTGACGGAGGAGACACCGGAAGTCTATGAACGGGACAGTGAGTTGCCGCATGTCATGGACCCGGAAGGCGAGAGCTATCTGCGCCAGGAAGGACGCGGTATCTGCATCGGCTTCTATGAACAGAAATGCGATCCCTGGGCGGTCGACGGCACTCCTTGGGATTTCGGGCATGAATTGTTGGAGAACAAGATCGACCGGATCGAAGATTCGGTCGCCTTCGCCTGCAAGCGGTTTCCGGTACTGGAACGCGCCGGTATCAAGACGGTGATTAACGGGCCCTTTACCTTCGCGCCGGACGGCAACCCCCTGGTCGGCCCCGTGCCCGGTTTGCGGAACTACTGGTCCGCCTGCGGCGTGATGGCCGGTTTCTCGCAAGGCGGCGGTGTCGGCCTGTCGCTGGCGGAATGGATGGTGGAAGGCGAACCGAGCCGGGATGTCCTCGCGATGGACGTCGCCCGGTTCGGTGAGTGGATTACACCGGGTTATACGCGGGCCAAGGTGCGGGAGAACTATCAGCGCCGGTTCTCTATTTCCTACCCCAATGAGGAATTGCCCGCGGCGCGGCCGTTCCAGACGACACCTGCCTATGACATCTGGAAGCAGCAGCGGGCTGTCTTCGGTGCGGGATACGGGATGGAAGCCGTGAACTATTTCGCGCCCGAGGGAGAGCCGCTGTTTGAGACGCCGAGTTTCCGGCGTTCGAATGCCTTCGATGCAGTGGCGGCGGAAGTACGCGCCGTGCGCGAAGCCGTGGGGATAAACGAAATCCACAATTTCGGGAAGTATCGAGTCACCGGGCCGGGCGCGCGGGACTGGATCGACAGGATCATGGCCGGGCGTGTGCCCAAACCCGGCCGGCTGAGTCTGACGCCGATGCTAAGTCCGAAAGGTCGCCTGATCGGCGATTTCACCATTTCCTGTCTGGAGAATGCCCGTGGCGAGGAGGAATTCCAGCTGACTGCGTCCTTTGGCGCGCAGGCCTATCACATGCGCTGGTTCCAAAAGCATCTGCCCGAAGCCGGCGTCACCCTGGAAAATGTCTCAACCCGTCGGATCGGTTTTCAGATCGCCGGACCGAATGCCAGGGAACTCCTGGGCAGGACCACTCGCGCGGATGTTTCCGCCCAGGGCTTCAAGTTCATGGATGTTCGCGACATGGATGTCGGATTGACGAGAGCTGTGGTGCAGCGGGTCTCCTATACCGGGGATTTGGGCTACGAGATCTATGTCGGTGCCGATGACCAGCGTGCCTTGTATGAGGCTCTGATACAGGCGGGCGACGGCCTGGGCCTGAAGCCTTTCGGTATGCGGGCGATGATGAGCCTTCGGCTGGATAAGTTTTTCGGATCATGGCTGCGGGAATTCGGGCCGGATTACACGCCGGCGGAGACCGGCATGGATCGCTTCGTGGCCTATGGCAAACAGGCGGACTTCATCGGAAAACCCGCTGCATTGGCGGAACGGGACACAGGGCCGTCGCGGAAACTCTGCAGCTTTGTCGTGGAGGCCGCGGATGCCGACGTCGTCGGCTACGAACCGATCTACGTCGATGGCGAGATCCAGGGCTTTGTGACCTCCGGCGGCTATTCCCATTATGCCAAGAAATCGATCGCCATCGGCTTTCTTCCCGTTGGGCTGATCGAGGACGGTCTGGAAGCGGAAATTGAGATTCTGGGCGATATGCGGAAGGCGCATGTCGTAAGCGAACCGCTGTTCGATGCGGACGGAGCCCGAATGCGCGGCTGATCACCCAAAATGCAAGGGTTGGTGACATGCTGCGCCTGCCAAGTCTAATATGCTCATACAAGGGGTGTTTCTACCTCTGAACGTGATTACCATATGAAGACAACCGCTCGGTCAGTACGCGCCTATGTTCAAACCCTCCCGCAGCGTAACGTTGCTACAGACTTGGTTGATCTTCGTGATTGCCGTCGTTGTGGGGCTCGTTTTCGGCGTCGCGCAGCTGGCCAGGGAGTACGACAAGCAACTGGCGGATATTCGCGATACCGCAAGGGCGGTCATCGATTCCGTGGAAGGCGCTGCCAGTCAGGCGGCGTTTACTTATGACCGTTTTCTCGCAGCCGGTGTGGCCGACGGTCTGCTGCGCTTCGAACCGATCGTGACCGTCGAGATTTTCGACGAATTCGGGAATTCGCTCGTCAACAGCAGTGCCGAGACAGACTTCAAGGAATATTGGGCGGCCGATTTCCTACCGATCGAAGTATCGTCCATTTCCTCACCGCTGCATCACGCGCTTGAGCCCGACAAGGTGATCGGGACCCTGGTCGTGGAGGTCTCCTCGAAGCAGGCTGCCATGGATGTGCTTCGCCAGGCTTGGTACGAAATCCTGTTTGCCCTGGCGCGCGCCCTGATTCTGGCGGTCATCCTGTTGTTCATCTTCAACAAGCTGTTTACGCGCCCCTTGTTGAAGATGGCGGATGAATTCTCCCGCATCGATCCCGACGATCCGAAGAAGGGACTCCTGCCTGACTCCGGGACCTATCCGGCAAATGAATTCAGGGCCGTCGTGGAAAGCGTCAACAAACTGCTCGGTACGATCAGCAGCCATATCCAGGCGCGCGCTAAATCGGCGGAGGCGTTGAAGGAAAGCGAGCAGAGGTTCCGGTCTTTCGCTGAGATCGCGTCAGACTGGTTGTGGGAAATGGATGCCGACCTTCGCTTCACCTATTTCTCGCCGCGTGCCGGGGAAGTACTCGGCTTCAACGTGAACCACGCCATCGGAAAATCCCGGCGGGACCTGTCGGCGGAATTGATCGAAAAGCCGAAATGGCAACAGCACATGGACGACCTGGAGAACCACAGGCCGTTCAGGAATTTCACCTACGACATCTACAGACCGGCGGGCGGTCCCCGGACAATCAGCTTGAACGGTGAGCCTGTATTCGATGAGAACGGGGTTTTCACAGGCTATCGCGGCACCGGACGAGATGTGACGCCCGAGAGGGAATCCGCACGGGCGCTTGACGCCGCCTTGCGGCGTGCGGAGGAAGCGAACCAGGCGAAATCAGAGTTCCTGGCGACAATGAGCCATGAATTCCGTACGCCCCTGAACGCGATCCTCGGGTTCAGCGAAATGCTGAAAGGGCAGTATTTCGGTCCGCTCGGGGGAGAGAAGTACCTCGAATATGCCGATGCCATCCGCAGCAGCGGCGGTCACATGCTGGGCCTTGTCGATCAGGTTCTCGATATTTCCGCCATCGAAGCCGGTAAACGGACATATGAATTCAAGGCGAATTCGGTTCGCGACGTTCTGGATTTCGCGGAGAATGATTTTCGCAAGGCGGTTGCGGACAAGAAACTCGAACTGACATTCGACGTGCCGCCTGACATCCCGTTGATCCATGCCGATGCACGCTCGGCCCGGCAGGTGATCAACAACATGCTCTCGAATGCCGTCAAATATACGCAACCGGGCGGCAAGATTACGGTATCCGCGGCGGCGAGGGATGGTTTCGTCTCGATTTCAGTCGCCGACACCGGCGCGGGTATTCCGGCCAATCGGTTGCCCTATATCGCCGAACCGTTCTCGCGCGGGTTGACCGACGCCTATGTGGCCCAGGAAGGCGCCGGGTTGGGACTGTCGATCGTGAAATCGCTGATGAACGATCACGGCGGCGAAATGCAAATCGAAAGCGAGGTCGGCAAGGGAACGACCGTTACGGTCTTTTTCGCCGTGGCGTCGGAGGAAGTCTCCACCGCCGGCCAGGTCGACGGTGTCTAACCCGCCATCGGGCGGGGCAGGGCGGCATAGGCGTCACCCATCGTCCTGATTTCCTGGACCTTCCGATGCAACGGCGACCAGTCGTCATCCTTGTCGATTGCAGACCAGATTGCTTCCACGTCCTCAACCAGCATTGTGACCGGCCTGACATCTTTAAAATACGCATGCTCGATTGACGCTGCGGCGCGGGGTGCCTCACGGATAAGGTCCAGTGCCTCGGCAAAGCAATCCTTGCGATAGAATTCAGCGCCGTGCGAGTGCGACAGCCGGGCGGGGTCCGCGCCATGCGCAAGGTCGAAGAAGGCCTGTTCATAGGGGGTGCCGCTTTCTCGAAGAGCGGCGTAGAACGCACGTGTGAGTTCCTGCGCCTTGTCCGGGTCGTCGGGCATCAGGCCAAGGCGCCAATGGGTTTGAAGGACCAACTCATCCTCGAACAATTGCCCGAACCGGCCGATCGCTTCCTCGAACGACTCTTGCGGCGCCAGGTCCAGCAGGCATTCCGCCAGGCGGGCGAGGTTCCAATGCAATGCCTCAGGCTGCCGCCCGAAACTATAGAGGCCGGCACTGTCGAAATAGGCGGCCGTGAAACCCGGATCCAGGTTGGGCAGAAATCGCCAGGGTCCGTAATCGAAACTTTCCCCGGTAATCGCCATGTTGTCCGTGTTCAGCACGCCATGCACGAACCCCGCCGCGAACCATTGTGCGCCCTTCTTCGCCAGGGCCCGCATGACCGCGTCAAAAAGGGCGATGACGGGGTCTGGGCTATCGGCGGCCTCAGGCCAATAGGTTTGGATCACATAGTCGACAAGGGCGCGTTTCTCAGCGGCCTGTCCCGTCACCAGCAGACGCTGGAAGGTTCCGAAGCGGATATGGCCGTGACTGAGCCG